>CAYGIY010000185.1:0-1500 GCA_964350055.1 uncultured Erysipelothrix sp. | reverse complement strand
ATATGTTAAATAGGTAACCAAAAGAATATTAAGGGATTATTTAAGAAAAGGATAGATTATGATTGATATAAGAGAAATTAAGCAAAAACAAATAAAACAAACAATCTGCAGAGAGATTCTTAATGCGTTACCATCATGGTTTGGTATACCACAAGCGGTTGATAAGTACATAGAGAAAACAACCGACATGCCATTTTGGGGTGCTTATTTAAATAATCAATGTGTGGGATTTATCGCTATTAAAAACACAAGTGCAGTGACTGCTGAAATATATGTGATGGGTGTATTGAGGAAATTTCATCATCAGGGAATCGGCAAGCGTTTATTTGAAACAGCGTATATTTGGTGTCAACAAAATAATTATGAGTTCTTGCAAGTAAAAACCTTGGATGAAACACATCCAGATAAATTTTATCAACGCACGCGTTTATTTTATCTTTCATTAGGATTTAAGAAATTGGAGTCTTTTGATAATTTATGGGGTAAAGATAATCCTTGCTTAGTGCTAATCATGAGTATTAAGTAGGGATTAGACTGATTGGTTACGTATTTACTACATAGCAACACAAAAAAAAGGGCTAGTCCCTTTTTTTATCAAGCAATCGTTGAATTGTTTCCTGTGAGTAATCAAGTTTTTCCATGTATTCAATGATTTTTTCCTCTGGTAATCGTATTTGATCTAAAACAGAAACCACTTCTTCATCAGTAAGTTTGGCTTCTATAATATAGTTTTTTACAGTGATGATTTCTTGATCATCAAGTGATTCTTGAATGATGATTTTTGTAATCGCTTGAGAGACTTCAAGTGATAATCCTACTGTTTGAAGAGATTGTTGTAGGCGGACTTTATCATCTTGCGAAAGTGGTTGATCATCAAGTATTTTTTGGATTAAATCATCTTGATAAAACAAAGCTACTTTTTCTCCCATGATTTCAACACCAAAAGCAACCATGTGTCTGAGCCATGACTGCTCCAGGAGTGCTCTGCCATTAATAAATAACGGACTAGCGAGTATTAAACTCACAATCATCCATGTAGACAATGTCATTGTGAGTGAAAAAAGACTACTGATGATTATATCGAATGGTTTGCTTAAATGTCTTGGTCCAGCAATAAAAAGCTTGAATTGAATCATAATAGCAATGATGATCATCATGATTAAAACCAATCCAAACCATAGCAACTGATTGATAATACCAAGCCAAATGGTCGTGGCTAATAGTTTGGATGTTGTTCCCGTTGGGACAAGCGTCATCAAAGAAGCTAATATCCAAGATAAAAACCAAGAGACAGTCAAAACAATAACACCATAACCAGTCATGACTATTATTTTCTTACCCTTGAGTTTGTATGATATAAAGACCCAAAAACAAAGACTAATCAAGGCAAATAAGTTAATCATCCAAATACTATTGGGTAAAAGTCTCATGGGTTACCTCGTGATGTTTGTAAATTCATTATACGTATCTTTTTTAAAACAACAAGTGTTATGGTAAAAT
>CAYGIY010000184.1:0-1563 GCA_964350055.1 uncultured Erysipelothrix sp. | reverse complement strand
CTGCTAAGACTTGGTGAAATAAATGCCCATCTGTTAAAAATCGATCGAAGCTTTATTCATACGATTATGATTAAAAAACAAAGTGATCTTATCATTGATGAAATTATAAAAATGGCACATAAATTTAATTTAAAAGTCGTTGCAGAGGATGTTGAATCTATCACACAAAGAGAGTACTTAATTAAACACAAATGTGATATCATACAAGGTTATTATTATAGTGAACCAGTAGATCAATCGCGTGCATTTGCTTTACTTCAAGAAAATAATACGTAACTAATTTATTGTTTTTTGCTAATCAATATGTGAATTTATTCCATTTGGTGTTAGAATACTTTTTGTAAGGACTAAAGGAGACCAATAATGAGTAAATATCTATTTACAAGTGAATCTGTGACAGAAGGACATCCAGACAAGATTTGTGATCAAATCTCAGATGCCATTTTAGATGCAATCTTAACGGTAGATCCAGATGCGAGGGTTGCTTGTGAAACGTGTGTGAATACTGGATTGGTGTTAGTCATGGGTGAGATTACAACAAGTTGTTATGTGGATATTCCCAAAATTGCTCGTGATACAGTTGTTGAAATTGGTTATGATCGGGCGAAATATGGTTTTGATGGTACAACATGTGCTGTGTTAACTTCTATTGATGAACAATCTGAGGATATCGCATTGGGTGTTGATGAATCAAACAAAGTAAAAGATGAGCAAGAAAAAGGATTGGGTGCTGGTGATCAAGGCATGATGTTTGGTTATGCTACAGATGAAACACCAGAACTTATGCCTTTGCCAATTATGTTAGCGCATAAGCTAGCAAAACGTCTTTCTCAAATAAGAAAAGAGAAAATCATAGATTATTTACGTCCTGATGGGAAAACACAAGTGACGATTGAATATGAAGACAATCAACCAAAGCGTATTGATACCATTGTTATTTCAACACAACATGCATCTGGAATTAGCCACAAACGAATTGAAGAGGATATTAAAGCCTATGTGATAGATGCAATTATTGATTCATCATTGATTGATGAAAACACTAAAATACTAATCAATCCTACTGGACGATTTGTGACAGGTGGACCTAAAGGAGACAGTGGACTTACAGGAAGAAAGATTATAGTGGATACTTACGGTGGTATGGCTCGCCATGGAGGTGGTGCTTTTAGTGGGAAAGACCCAACAAAAGTTGATCGCTCAGCTGCCTATGCAGCGCGCTATGTTGCTAAAAATATCGTTGCAGCAAAACTTGCAAGAAAAGTAGAAGTTCAATTAGCCTATGCAATTGGAAAACGGCGTCCCATCAGTGTGTTTGTCGATTCATTTCAAACTGGTGTGATTAGTGATGATAAATTAGCAGAAATGGTAAAAAAAGAATTTGATTTGCGTCCTTCAGCGATTATTGAAACACTGGATCTTAAAAAACCTATTTACAGACAATTAGCTGCATATGGACATATGGGTCGTGAAGATCTTGATGTTTTATGGGAAAAAACAGATCGTGTTGAAGATCTTAAAAAGTATTTACCTTGATTGTTGATTGGCGTATTACTTATAAAA
>CAYGIY010000183.1:0-1599 GCA_964350055.1 uncultured Erysipelothrix sp. | reverse complement strand
TTATAAGACAGTGATTTAATCGTCATTGTCTTTTTTTTTATGTATAATGATGTTAAAGGTGGTTGGTATGAAAATTATCGTCATGTGTGATTCGTTCAAAGGAACGATGAAATCAAGTCAAGTGAACCAAATTATTAAAGATAGCATTCAACCCTATTTTTTTGATCATGACATATTAAACTTTCCTATCGCTGATGGTGGGGAAGGAACATTGGATGCTTTTGTTAATGCAACCAATGCAGAACTTGTTAGTATTCCAGTAAATAACCCATATTTTGAGCCGATTGGTGCGACCTATGCAAAGGTTAAGGACACTGCACTCATTGAACTTGCATCAGCTGCAGGGGTTCAATTAATTCCTAAACGGCTTAATCCTATGGAAACATCGACGTTTGGTGTTGGACAACTGATCAATCATGCAATCGAAAATGGAGCAAAACACATTCTTCTTGGGCTTGGTGGTTCAGCAACAAATGATGCTGGATGTGGCATCATGAGTGCATTGGGTGTTCAGTTTTATGATAAAGATTTTCATCGGTTTATTCCTGTAGGAAAATCATTAAAGGACATTGCTTTTATTGATACATCAAATATAAGAGAAAAAGCAAAAACAGTGACTTGGACAATTGTCAGTGATGTCACCAATCCTTTAACAGGAATTGATGGAGCTGCGCATGTTTATGCTCGCCAAAAAGGAGCTGATGATGAAATGATTGAGCAACTCGATGCAGGGTTAGAGCATTTTGCAAAGAAAATAAAGTTACGATTGAATAAAGATATAAAACATCTTGTTGGTGCAGGAGCTGCTGGAGGAGTTGGTGGTGGTATGTATGCTTTTTTTGATGTTAAACATATAAGCGGTATTCAGTATTTTATTGATTTAGTAGGATTGAAGAGTCATTTAGATGACACAGATTTTATCATCACAGGTGAGGGTACTTTAGATGCTCAAACACTAAATGGAAAAGTAGTGTATGGGATTGCTCAAATTGCAAAAGAGAGAAATATTGATGTCTATGCAGTTGTAGGTCAATTAAAAGATGATATTGATCCCCACAAAATCCCTATCAAAGATGTCATTGTCATTCATGATCATCCTCCAGGAATACAAACAATTAGACAACACGCAGAAAGTGATTTGCGTTTAACTATGCATGCGTGGGCATCACGATTCACAGCAAGGTAGTATAAACTTTATGTTATCATCCAATCAAACAAACTTAAAAAACAATAGGTCTGAAACATCTTGGTTCATTGTCGGTCTGTTTTGGATTATATTAATACTTATAATTATGTACTATGAGTCATTAGTTCGATTTTTTACCGCACCAAATTTCACGGTATTACCAACTTTGTATGGTTTGGCTTTTAGTGTGTCCATCGCAACGACTTTTATTGCAATTCTAGCTCTATTTTCAAAAAAATGGTGGCGGATTTTGTGGTTAATGATTGGGATTCTTGTTTTTATTTATGGTTCTCAGTTGTTCTACTACTCAAATTTTAAAACGTTTTATACGTTTTACTCATTAATGAATTCTTCACAGATTACAGATTTCTACCGTGAAATGATCATTTTAATTTTGAGATATTGGTATTATA
>CAYGIY010000182.1:0-1609 GCA_964350055.1 uncultured Erysipelothrix sp. | reverse complement strand
CAATCTTCGATATATTACCTGTGCTAGGAACTGGTGGCATTGTCATCCCGTGGGCAATCTTCTTATTTATAGATGGTCAGGTGACACTTGGATTTGGTTTGTTAATGCTGTATGTCATCGTGACGATTGTTAGAAATGTGATCGAACCACGAATTGTTGGGGGACAAATTGGTCTTCATCCTGTTGTAACCTTATTTGCAATGTATGTTGGGGTTCAACTGATTGGCTTCTTCGGGTTATTTATTGCTCCAATGTCACTGGCAATATTAAAAAGCTTGCATGATACTGGCCGAATCACCTTGTATCGTGATCTTACAAGAAATAAGTAACAATAGTATTGAGTGATTGAATTCATTGGCAAATTTGTTATACTTAAACTATATAAAGAAAGGGAATAAAACATGACAAGATATCAATGCTTAGCTTGCGAGTATATTTATGATCCAGAATTGGGAGATCCTGATAGTGGGATTACTCCAGGAACATCCTTTGATGATTTACCTGATGATTGGTATTGCCCATTATGTGGTGTAACCAAAGATATGTTTGAACCAATCGAAGAATAAAACACAATCCTTGATTGTGTTTTTTATGGAAAGGAAACTAAAATGAATCCAATCGTTACGTTTACAATTGAAGAAAAACAGTTGATTGAAATTGAACTATACCCAGAAACCGCAAAAAACACAGTGAATAACTTTATTTCACTTGTACAGAAGGGATTTTATGATGGCTTGATATTTCATCGCGTGATTCCAGGTTTTATGATTCAAGGAGGTTGTCCAAATAAAAATGGCACCGGAGGACCTGGTTATTCGATCTTGGGTGAGTTTGCTGCAAACAAAATTGAAAATAGCTTAAAGCACACACGTGGTGTTTTATCGATGGCGCGCGCACAAGATCCAAATAGCGCAGGCTCACAGTTTTTTATCATGGTAGCTAATGCACCTCATCTTGATGGACAATACGCTGCATTTGGTCAGGTTGTATCAGGTTTAGAAGTTTGTGATGACATCGTTAATCAAAAACGGTCACCGATGGATAAGCCTTTACAAGATGTTGTACTAAAAAAGGCTACCGTTGAACTAAATGGTTATGAATTTGATGAGCCACAAACACTCTAGTTAACAGAAACTTAACATTTTCTTAAGCATGAAGACAAGTGTGAGTTTCACTTTATGATAATATAATCGTACGAGGTGAAAACGTATGAAAATTGCTTTTGTTTGTATACACAATTCTTGTCGATCACAAATGGCAGAAGGTTGGGCTAAAGCACTTGCGCCTAAAGGATACGAAGTGTATTCAGCTGGAACAGAAGAATATCCAGAGGTAAAGCCACATGCCAAACAAGCGATGGAAGAAGTTGGTGTCAATATGGATGATCATTATCCAAAATTACTCAAAGATATTCCGAGTTCATTGGATGTTTTAATTACGATGGGATGTGGGGTTGAATGCCCTTATGTTCCAGCTCGATTCCGTGAGGATTGGGGACTTGAAGATCCAAGTGGGGGACCATTTCAAGGATTTCAAGATACACGCGATTTGATTAAAGTACGTGTTGAGCAATTGCTAATTGATATTGAAAATGGAACACTATGGGATA
>CAYGIY010000181.1:0-1729 GCA_964350055.1 uncultured Erysipelothrix sp. | reverse complement strand
TTACTTCCTTCATAAATAAAAAAAGACTGTCGACTTTATTTGTCAACAGTCTGAGGAGAGTTTAACCAAACTCTCCTTTTTTGTGTTTAGAGCGGGATAAATACCCCGATAATTGCTGCAATACCAATGAGTACAATGGGTGATATTTTTGTTTTAAAGATCAGTGTAATCGTCCCCATAAAGAGAAGCGTTGTTGCCAGTATTGGTATCACCTCATAAGTCACATCTGTAATGACTGTTTTAAGCATCATATAGGCGGCATAGGCAATCAAAGCAGCGATGGTAGGTCTTAATCCATAAAACACTTTAACAAGCCATGCACTGTTTTTAAATCGCTCAAGTGAGCGACCAACAAGTATCATCACAATTAGTCCTGTGATCATTACAGAAACACTGGCAATCAGACCACCAATAACCCCACCAGCAACATAACCAGCATAGGTGGCCATGTTGATGCCAATGGGACCTGGTGTGGATTCAGAAATTGCCACCATGTCCATCAGTGTTGCTTGATCAAACCACGGATATTTATTAGCCAGATTAATTAAAAACGGCAGTGTTGCTAATCCGCCCCCAATTGAGAAAGTACCAATGATGATAAATTCAAAAAGCAAGAGTAAGTAAATCATGATTGCCCTCCCCTTTTAGAATAAAATAGCATACCTAAAAATGCAGATGGCACAACAATATAGATAGGACTCACATGTAAAAAAGCCATGACACTAAAACTGACTAAAAATAAAACGACACCAAAATAATCAATGATCCCTTTTTTAGCTAAGACAAGTGTTGTGTGTGTGATTAAAGCAGCCACAACAATCCGGATTGCTTTAAACATGTTTGCTACAAGTGGCAAGTCAAATAATCCCTCTAAGGTAAATGCAATTAAGGTAATAATCAAAATAGATGGTAACGCTGTTGCAAAAGCTGCAACCACTGCCCCACGTTTATGACCAATTTGATAACCAACCAACGCATTGGTGTTGATGGCAATAATCCCCATGCTAACCTGAGCAATACCGTAGTAATCCAATAGTTGCTCCTCACTGATCCATCCCCTATTTTGAATGATCTCACGTTTTGCAATTGGAATCATGGCATAACCACCACCAAAGGTGAATAGTCCTACTTTAAAAAATGATACAAACATATCGAAGTATAATTTCATAGTGCGTGCTTCTTTCTAATCTTGTCCCAAATAACATACAAACATAATCCCACAAAAACACCAGCGATATCAATCATCACATCAACGATACTACCAACACGCTGTGGAATCATGGTTTGAATCAATTCATCTATACTAGCAAAGACAATGCCAAATAGTAAAACTCGAATCACTTTTTGCTTGATTGACATAGAATAAGGCTTTAAGGCAAATAATGCTAACCATCCCAAGATCATATATTCTATAAAGTGGGCACTTTTACGAATAAACACATGCAATACACTTGGGTTTATGTTTATGTTGAGAAATTGTAAAAACTGATCGGCAATTTCAACAAATCCGCCACTTAACTGTGCAGAATCACTTCCTGTTTGAAATGTAAATGATAGCATCACACCCATCCAGATGATGACTGGTATGGTATAGAAATGGCGTTTGTAGTGTTTCATATGTCCTCTTTTACCATGTATAAGAATAGCATAAAAAAGTCGACTAATAAAGTCGACTTCAGAGAGTTGACAAACAAACATGTTTGAAGACTCTCTTTTTCTTTGGAATAAA
>CAYGIY010000180.1:0-1761 GCA_964350055.1 uncultured Erysipelothrix sp. | reverse complement strand
GATCAATGCCTAGCGTTAGGTTTTGATTATTGGCGTTTATAATCAGAGGTTGATAATGGGATATAATCATATCGTATTTGATCAAGATGCTTCATTTCTTGTCACTGGAGGTGCCGGATTTATTGGTTCACATTTATGTGAAGTTTTATTAAAGCGTGGACATAAAGTGATTTGTTTGGATGATCTATCAAATGGTAAACAAGAGAATGTCGATATATTTAAGGATAATGAGAATTATTTGTTTATTAAAGGCGATATTCGTGATTTTGATACGTGTTTAAAAGCAACACTGAATATTGATTTTGTACTTCATCAAGCCGCGTGGGGAAGTGTCCCAAGAAGCATCGAAATGCCTTTACTTTATGAAGAAATCAATATTAGAGGGACACTTAATATGCTTGAAGCATCTCGGATAAACAAAGTTAAAAAGTTTGTTTACGCTTCAAGTTCATCGGTTTACGGTGATGAGCCAAATTTACCAAAAAAAGAAGGTCTTGAAGGCAATCTTCTTTCACCCTATGCAATCACAAAAATGGTTGATGAGGAGTATGCCAAAATATATCACCATTTGTATGACTTGGACACGTATGGACTTCGCTATTTTAATGTTTTTGGACCAAGACAAGATCCAGAAGGGCCTTATGCAGCGGTACTCCCGAAATTTATTAAGCAATTATTAAATGACGAAGCACCTACAATCTATGGTGATGGCAATCAAAGTCGTGATTTTACGTACATTGAAAATGTAATTGAAGCCAATTTAAAAGCTTGTGTTGCTCATAGCAGTGCAGCAGGTCATGTGTTTAATATTGCGTATGGTCAAAAAGAAGTGTTAAATGACATATTTAAGCACATCAATACTTCCCTTGAAAAAAACATTTCACCAATTTATACAGATGAACGCATAGGGGATATCAAACATTCACTTGCCGATATCTCACTTGCAAAAGAACTACTCGGATATAATCCTGAGTGGGATTTTAAACGTGGGATTGAAGCATCCATTGAGTATTATAAAGAGTGTTATTCAACGGGGCAAATAAAATGAAATTAGGGTTTATCACTCCTACATATACTGGTGAAAAACGTGTTGCTTTGTTGCCTAAACATATCAATGATTTTAAGAATGCAATTTATATTGAATATGGATTTGGTAAAACCCTTGATATTTCAGATTACCACTATCAAGAAAAAGGATGCATTCTTGCATCAAGAGAAGAGATTTTCAAAACATGTGATGCTATTTTCTCTTTAAAAGGCATTAATGAGCAAGATTATCATTTGCTAAAAGAGAAACAAATGGTGATGGGGTTTATTCAACCAACAAAACAAGGGGCAGATTTTCTTAAAACGGTAGCGAAAGAAAAATCATTGTATATTGTAGATCTAGATAGCGTAAATGCAAGTATATATCATCATGATCAAGTGAGTCGAATTAATTGGATACCAAGTAATTATGTTTACAAAAATAGCGTTTTAGCGGGATATGCAGCTGTCATACATGCAACAATGATGTTTGGCATAATCCCAAATCAAGACACAAAAGTTGCCATTTTAGGAAGTGGCAATGTTTCACAAGGTGCCTATAGTGCAATCATAAGATTTAATTCTCAAACACGTTTGTTTTATCGAAAAAACATGCATGAATTTATTAATCAATTAGAAGAATATGACATCATCATCAATGGCATAGAGATGCGAGAAGACAATGCATTCATTTTAACTAAATCTCAACAGAAGAAAATTAAAACTGGAGCATTG
>CAYGIY010000179.1:0-1785 GCA_964350055.1 uncultured Erysipelothrix sp. | reverse complement strand
ATCATAGATATTATTGTTTTACAATAATTTTATTGAACATTTTTAATTCCTTTTCGTTAAAACTTGAACTTATGAAGATGTTTCTTTATAATCTAGCCATTAGGAGATATAAACATGATTGCATTACCAAAAAAATACAACCAATACTTGAATGTTGTTGAAACAGAACTAGCCATTAAAGCCATTAAGGATATGTTTGAAGACGAACTATCTCTAGCCTTAAATTTGATAAGGGTTAGTGCACCTTTGTTTGTCGATAAAGCATCCGGAATCAATGACAATCTTTCTGGTAAAGAACAACCTGTTTCATTCTCTCATCAAGACATCGATACACCACTTGAAATCGTGCACTCACTAGCAAAATGGAAAAGACTTGCATTAAAGCGCTATGGATTTTCTACACATCAAGGGTTGTATACTGATATGAATGCCATTCGCAAAGATGAAGTGCTAGATGGAATTCACTCCATGTTTGTTGACCAATGGGACTGGGAATATATTATCGATTTTGACGAACGTCATATAGACACTTTAAAAATAATTGTTAAAAAGATTTATGCTGTTTTGGTTAAGACTGCCACTATGGTTGAAACTACCTTTGATATTAAAGCCAATCTCCCTAAAGAAGTATCCTTTATTTCTACATACCAACTAGAACAACAATATCCTGATTTAACACCACAACAACGTGAATATGAGTTCACTAAAACTCATGGTGCTGCTTTTATCATGGAAATTGGCGATACATTAAACAATGGTTTTGTTCATGACTTTCGATCTCCTGATTATGATGATTGGCATTTAAATGGTGATTTGTTTGTTTATTATCCTTTATTGGATGCAGCGATTGAACTTTCATCGATGGGAATACGAGTGGATGCCAAACAGTTAGAAGAACAATGCAAAAAAGCAAACGCTGAAAACCGTTTAGGTTTATACTTTCATCAATTATGTTTAAACAACCAACTACCTTACACAATTGGTGGGGGTATTGGTCAATCAAGAATGTGTTTAGTATTACTTCAAAAAGCTCATATAGGTGAAGTTCAAGCATCAACATGGCCAAAAGAGATGATTGATGCATGTGAAGCAAAGGGCATATTCTTACTTTAAACTACATCATTAGTTTACCTAGCATTAAGATAAACACACTAAATACCATCACAAAATAGAGCGTAAAGAGATTCTTCTTAGGAATCTCTTTGTTTTTATATCGAACGGACGTATAAATAACATAGACAGAAAAAATGATAAATGCTAGCGCGTAAAACGCTGATTTATAACCATAATTTTGGATTTCTCCTTTTAAATTGAATTGAACAGGAATAAGTTCGGGTAATTGTGTATACAATACACTTAACACAACTATCCAAACGATACTAATAAGCAATAAGACCAGCCATTGTTTTCGATGTTTTCTCATGAAAACATCTTATCATTGTTTAAATAGATGTCAACAATAACATAACACTTGTGTTATTGTATTGAATCATCGTATTATTTAAGATATAATGTTTGACATCAAACAAAATGGAGAAAATGAATGAAAACGAAACATGTTGGCAAAGAAGTTAAGCAATTAGCCAACCTCATCACACGCTATATTGAAAACACCACTAACTTTCAACAAGCCAATCGCGCAACTGGAACAAATACGTGGATTATTGCGTATTTAGCACGACACTCTGATGAAGATGTTTTTCAAAGAGATTTAGAAAAAGAATTCTCCGTGACACGTTCTACTGCTTCTAAGGTCATTCAATTAATGGAACAAAAAGGACTCGT
>CAYGIY010000178.1:0-1911 GCA_964350055.1 uncultured Erysipelothrix sp. | reverse complement strand
ACCAAGCACTAGTGCTTGGTATTATTCATTATTGTTACGATAGGATTGTTTTCTTTCGTGTTTCTTCAAGTATTTCTTTCGCAATCGTATCGCATCTGGAGTAACCTCTACAAGTTCGTCATCTTCAATAAATTCCAGTGCCATTTCCAAATTTAGGTTTCTAAATGGAACCAATCTCATGGCTTCATCATGTCCTACTGTTCGAACAGCAGTACCTTTTTTATTTTTTGTGGGATTTACATCCATGTCTAAATCTTTGTTTGCTAATCCAACAATCATACCTTCATAAACCTCTGTTTGTGGACCAATAAAAAATAATCCTCGCTCTTGTAAGTGAAATATTGAGTAAGTCATAGCAATGCCACTTTCGGTAGAAATCATAACTCCGTTTCGTCGGTTGTTAATTTCTCCAGCATATGGACCATACTCTTTAAATTGACGTACAATGATGCCTTCACCATGAGTATCATTAATGAATTCCTGACGATAACCAATCAATGTTCTTGTAGGTATTTCCCAGGACATAACTAAGTAATCTTTGTTTTGTTCCATACTATTTAATGTTGCTTTTCTTAGGTTTAGCTTTGAAATGATTGTCCCACTATACTTTTCTGGAACTGTGATAATAAGTTCCTCAAAGGGTTCCATGGTTTTTCCATCAATGGTTTTAGTGATGACTTCAGCTTTACTTACGGCAAGTTCATAACCTTCACGTCTCATGTTTTCAATTAGAATTGTAATATGCAATTCTCCTCGTCCTGACACTTTAAATCGATCAGCACTATCTGTTGCTTCAACCCTTAATCCTACATTGACTTCCAACTCACGTTCTAATCTTTCTTTGATATTCCTAGAAGTGATGTATTTACCGCTTTTTCCTGCTAAAGGTGATGTGTTGACTAAAAAATTGACTGAAAGAGTTGGCTCTTCTATTTTTATTGATGGCATTGGCATAATATGATCAGCTAAACAAACAGTATCACCAATTGAGATATCATCGACACCACCAATCATCACAATATCGCCACTATAGACTTCACTAACAGCAACACGTTGTGTGCCATAATAGTTAAACAACTTTGAAATTGCCGTTTTCTTTATACCATTGTTTTTTACAATAGCTACTTGTTGGTTTACTTTTAATACACCACTTAGTAAACGACCAATTCCTAATCTTCCAATATATTCATCATAAGCTAATGCGCTTATTTGCATTTGAACTGGATTTGAGTCTTTGTTTTCGTAGACACCCACATGATTTACAATTGTTTCTAATAATGGTTCAATTGATTCAAATTCATCATCAATTGATTTTTTAATGACACCTTCTTTGGTTACTCCATAGAGAATCGGAAAATCCAATTGTCGATCAGTTGCATTTAAGGATACGAAAAGATCATAAACCAAGTCCACCACATCAATTGCGCGTTGGTCTCTTTTATCAACTTTGTTGATTAGAAGAATAGGATGTAAGCCTCGCTCTAATGATTTTTCGAGCACAAATCTTGTTTGTGGCATGGGACCTTCTGAACTATCAACAAGCAAGATAACAGTATCTACTGTTGCAATAATTCGTTCAACTTCAGAGGAAAAATCAGCATGGCCTGGTGTGTCAACAATGTTTATTTTAATATCTTTGTAATTAATGGAGCAGTTCTTTGAGTAGATAGTAATACCACGCTCTCGTTCAAGGTCATTACTATCCATCACTTGTTCAACATTAATTTGATTTTTTGCTAATGCACCGCTGTAGTTTAATAACGCATCAACCAATGTACTCTTACCAGCGTCAACGTGTGCAATAACGGCTATATTTATAATACTTTTTCGATTCATAATTGGTATCCTTTAAACCCTGTACCATTATACGCTACATTGTACTAAAACAACAGAAAAATAATTTAGTATATC
>CAYGIY010000177.1:0-1932 GCA_964350055.1 uncultured Erysipelothrix sp. | reverse complement strand
ATATTGGAGGTATTTCTACCTGGAAGTATGGTATCACAAGATCTTGATGATTAGAATAAGATGAAAGATTATCTATATACATAATTGAATGATTTGAACATAAAATTAATTCATACGTGACGTCAATTTTTTAAAGAAGACAATATTAAAATTAGAATAATCAACTGAAATTATTACTTTATTGGATAAAAGGAGCAAGTACAGATGAAAATTTGCATTGTAGGTGGTGTTGCAGGAGGAGCTGGAGTAGCTGCTCGATTGAGACGTCATGATGAGAATACAACGATTGTAATGTTTGAAAAAGGAGAACATATCTCTTATGCCAATTGTGGGTTACCATATTTTATTGGCGATGTAATTACAGATGAAGAGGAACTATATTTACAAACGCCTGAGAGTTTTTATGAGCGATTCAATGTTGATGTACGAGTTAAGCACGAAGTATTAAGTGTTGATACAGATCAAAAGACTTTAACTATTAAGGATATAAACAATCATAAAGAGTACAAAGAATCATTTGATGTTCTGGTGCTTTCACCTGGTTCGCGACCCATCGTATTTCCGATGCCTGGAATTGATTTGCCACACATTTTTACATTAAGAAATATAAAAGATACCTTGAATATCAAGAAGTACATCAATGATAAACACGTCAAGCATGCAACAGTTATTGGTGGTGGATATATTGGTTTGGAAATGGCAGAGAATTTAACAAAAATAGGTATTAAAACATCGATTATTGAAGCAGCAAGTCATGTTGTGAATACCTTAGATGATGATATGGCAACGATTTTACATAATCACATACAAGAACATGGGGTAGAATTGTTACTAAATAAGAAAGCCATTGCGTTTGATTTAAATCATGTTGTATTGGATGATGGAAAACACGTTGATGCTGACTTAGTTTTGCTAAGCATCGGTGTCGCTCCAGAAACAAGCTTTATTGCTGATTCTAAGATTAAACTTGGTCGTAGAGGTGAAATCTTAGTTGATGAGCAAGGGAGAACAAATATAGAAAATGTATTTGCACTGGGAGATGCAGCTGTAATCCAACATGTGGTTTCAAAATCACCTATGGTGATTCCTTTAGCAGCACCTGCTAATAAGCAAGCACGCATAGTTGCGGATGTGATTATGGGTAAACCATCTAAATACAAGGGTACACAAGGAACCGCAATTGCAAAAGTGTTTGATAAAGTAGTAGCAGTTACGGGAGAAAGCCAACGAAGTCTTGACATACAAAAACGTGATTATCAAACATCATTGAGTATTTCTAATCATCACGCTTCCTACTATCCTGGTGCTGAATCATTGATTATTAAACTATACTTTGACACAACAAGTCTTGTTTTATTAGGAGCTCAAATCATTGGTGAACAAGGTGTAGATAAACGAATAGATACGTGTGCTATTGCTGTTGGTTATGGCATGAAAATCACGGATTTACAAGATTTTGAACTGGCCTATGCGCCACCATTTGGCTCAGCAAAAGATCCTGTTAACATGGCTGGTTATGTAGCACAAAATGTGGCTGAAAAAACTACTCGCTTGCTGTTTCCCAATGATTTAGTGACCATCAATATCAGTAAATTAGATGTCAGAGACTTTGATGAGTTATCAGAAGGGGCACTTGTTGATGCGGTTCATATTCCTTTACCTCAGCTAAGAAGCCGTATGCACGAACTTGATCAATCACGTTCCTATGCAATTTATTGTGCTGTTGGACTACGTGGCTATTTAGCAGAACAGATTTTACGCCATCATGGATTTGATGTATACAATGTTGCTGGGGGCTATTACTTCCTTAAAGAATACTTTAAACAACACAATCAAGAATTATTGGTTTTGTATGAACAAAATATAATAAGTTAGCATTATTTTAAAAACAATAGTTGTGATTGCCAATCTCTCTTTAGGATAGTGTAGGAA
>CAYGIY010000176.1:0-1970 GCA_964350055.1 uncultured Erysipelothrix sp. | reverse complement strand
CTTTATAAATTGCGTGTGTTTGTTTGTTCTTGTTTTGTTATATACCTGCTTTTGAAATAAACTGCTTTAGCATCGGTTTTGCCTGAAAACCCAATACTTGACCTACCACATCTCCATCTTTGAATAACATCAAAGTTGGTATCGACATAATGCCAAATTTTTGTGCTAATCCACCTTCAGCATCCACATCTACCTTTACAATTTCTAGTTTTCCTTCATATTCATCTTGAAGCTGTTCTAAAATTGGTGCAATCATTTTACAAGGGCCACACCAATCAGCATAGAAATCTACGAGTACGACGCCGTTTGCAGTTGCTGCTTCAAATTCGGTTGAGTTTACTACTTTCATAATTAACCTCCTTAACTTACTATAACATACTATATTAAAAACACATCAATTATACAATGAAAGTGCCTTCACATATTTTGTTAATTGTCTTGGCAACACCTTCGTCATTGTTTGTTTCATCGATTGTAATTGATGTGACTTCTTTTAAATTGCTCATTGCATTTTGCATAGCCACACCAATGTCAACAGCATGCATCATCGCAATATCATTTTCAGCATCACCAAACGCTAAAAAGTCGCTCATGGGAATGTCTAGTCTTTCACTCACCCACTTTAATCCAACTGATTTGTCTATGCCTTTGGGCATCACATCTATCCAATAGGGTGCAACCTTAGTTATTGAAATTTGATGACTAAATTGATTCATGATTTTTGGGTATTTCATACTTAGCCAACCGTTGTATTGACTGATTCCGATTTTAGCAACCGGTTGATCTAGTTGTTTTAAAGTAGAAAGCATGTCTACTTGAAGACTAGGTTTGATAAGATAGCCTGATATCATATGATAGGTTTGATTCTTTTTTTTCATTCTCTTATGTCTAACTCGAATGTATGCAGCATATATTCTTAAAGGGAAAAATACCCAAGGTGTGTAAATCAAAAAACCCTGTTTATGCTCCAACACCAATTGAAGTGAATGTTTCTTAGCAAACTTAAAGACTGATTTTGTTATTTCTGGTTCAAGGTATGCATCTTCATGAAATGTATTAGTAGCTAGTTCTAACACTTGTTGGCCATTAAACCCAACAATATAACCACCATACTCATCCATTTTGAGTTGTTTGGCAAACCCTATTACCATATCAATACCACGTCCTGTTGCCAACACCATCTTATATCCTTGTTGTTGTGCCCGAATAAATGCTTCAATCGTCTTCTGTGATAGTTCTTTATTATCGTTTAATAATGTACCATCCACATCAGAAACGATTACTTTAATATTACGCATGGCCAAGTTCACTTGCAGCATCTTTATCCACTATGACAACAACATCATGGTGAGATTGTAAGATGGATGCCGGACATTCTATATCGATTGATCCTTCTATCATTCGCTTAATTGCTTGTGCTTTATGTTTAGAAGTTGCAATTAAAACAATCTTTTTTGCTCTAAGAATAGAGGATATCCCCATGGTAATGGCATGTGTAGGTACTTCATTAATACCATCAAAAAATCGAGCATTATCTTGACGAGTTTGTTCAGCCAATTTAATGACATGCGTGATCGAATCAAACGCCGTATTTGGCTCATTGAATCCAATATGTCCATTTGAACCAACACCTAGTATTTGCACATCAACTTGATGTTGATTTAACACATCTTCATAATGTAAACATTCTTGCTCTAAGTCATTAGCCATACCATTTGGTATGTATGTGTTTTTCAAATTTATATCAACAAAATCAAACAAATTCTCTTTCATGAATTGATAGTAGCTTTGTGGATGCTCACGATCAAGACCAACATCTTCATCTAAATTGCACGTTGTGATCTGCTTGAATGAAAGTTCATGTTTATTATATGATTCTATTAATAACTTATATAAACCAACTGGAGATGAACCTGTTGCCAATCCTAGAACAGCTTGTTTATTATTTGACATGACATTTTTTATAATGT
>CAYGIY010000175.1:0-1995 GCA_964350055.1 uncultured Erysipelothrix sp. | reverse complement strand
GCTTAAGGTAACAAACACTTTAATATTGATTGGTTTATCAATTTTAGCAATGCGATCAGCTAACTCTACTGGCACTTCACCACCAACACCTGACATTTCTATTAGTGCAGGAATAAATGAATTAATTTCATGTCCTGCAGGTATTCCATTAAATTTTACACCTTGATAGTTACCATTATGATCTAATATGACAAAACTTGGTACCATTTCAATGTTGTATTTTTTAGCGTCATCACTATCTTTTTCAATGTCTTTCTTTACTAAGTGTATTTTAGCACTTAATTCTTGAACTTCATTTAATAATCCTTCTGTTTCCTCACATGAGTAGCAGTCATTTTCTTTTGTGAATAATATCATTGTGACATCATTCACCATACTTTCAAAGATTTCTCTTAATTGTTTTTGAATGTCTTCATTCATCATTTTTTCCATGTCTAATTCCTCCTTGTTATTTAGAAAACTGATGGTTTATGTACTCGTTGGCAGCTAATGCCGCTTTGGCACCATCTGCAACGGCAACAATAATTTGTTTATACGTCGCGGTTGTGACATCACCAGCTGCAAAGCAACCAGGGACACTTGTTTGATGATGATCATCAATGATGATTTCATTGAATTCATTAAGTGCTAAAAAGCCATCAAACAATCCACTATTTGGAACATTTCCAATTTCGATAAAAATACCGTCTGCTTCAATTTTGCGTTGTTGATCACTTGCTTTATCGAACACAATCACACCGCGCATCATGGTATCACCTACAATTTCAAGTAGTTGCGTTTGTTTAAACACCGTGATTTTATCATGATCAAGCATTTGATCAAGTAGGATTTGGTCTGCTCTAAACTCACTACGATGGACCACTGTTACACTTGAAGCCCATTTGGCAACATCAATGGCTGCTTCAACAGCGGAGTTTCCACCACCTGCAATGATGACTTTTTTATCCTTAAATAGGGGAGCATCACAAATCGCACAATATGCAACTCCTTTGTTTGAAAATTCTTGTTCACCTGGGATGTTTAACTTTCTTGGATTTGAACCAGTGGATACAAGTAATGTCTTTGCTTTATAGGTTTGTTGAGTATTTGTTGTTATCTTAAATAAATCATCTTCTTTTTTAACTTCGACCACTTCAACATCTTCTAGTAATGGCACATCAAGTGATGAGACATGTTCAAGAAACTTGTCACTCAATGCTTCGCCACTGATGTCAGTGATTCCAAGGTAATTATCAACAGATGAAGTATTTAGTAATTGACCTCCAACTTTTTTTGCAATGATTCCAGTCTTTAAACCTTTTCTAGCAGCATATAACGCACCGCTAAAAGCAGATGGCCCGCCACCAATAACCAGTTGATCATAAATGACTTCAGGGATTAAATCTATCTTCGGTTTTTGATTGGTCACATTAAAGTTTAGATTAAGACTCATAAGTATCAGTTCTCCTTCCTTGAACAAGTATACAGGGACATATCTTGAATTACAAGGTTATTGCTCAGTTTGTTTTAAAATCTTACTGATGGTGGATTCACTTAATCCGCCCAAAAGATATCCAATCTGTTTTAACGAACAGTTTGTCTGGCGACGCAATTTGACTATGCATTGATTACGTAGGTGTTTATCATCTTGAATTTTCATCATATCACAATTGTGTTGTTTTAAAAAATCATGCAATACAGCTTTTAATGTTTCATCAGTTGCTGGTTGGCTTTGATGTATGAATTCAATGGGTTGCTGATTAATTGGTGTTAACCAATCAATAGAATGTTCTAGTGATTGATTTATGATACAGTAACTATTAAAGATGCTACTGCCCTTGACGTGAATGTTGTTGATTTCAGCCATTACTTCTTCCTTTGAGTACAGTGGTTTACTTTTAAAGCGCTGTGGGAATAATTTATTTTCAACTTGACGATGATGAGTATAGGACACAAGCATCGATTGCATTATTTTTGAAATGGATTGTTTATTGACATTAATAATCAACTTAAACT
>CAYGIY010000174.1:0-2015 GCA_964350055.1 uncultured Erysipelothrix sp. | reverse complement strand
TGAGAAAACTATGTCTAATAATTGTCATTTGCTTAAGTGGGTGTCAATCACTACAACCGTTTAATTTTGACTCACATCAACTTTTTATCATTACAGTTGATGGTGCTATCAAAAACCCAGGTCAATATGAAATTGAGCCATTTTCAACAATATTAGATGTTCTAGAGATGGTTGAATTGCTTGAAACTAGTGATGTCTCAGCGTTGAATCTAAATACGATTTTGCATCATCGTGATAAACTTACCATTCCTTTTATTCAAGAAGTAGCATGCATCAACATAAATAGTGCCACATTAAAGCAATTGACTCAATTAACTCAAATTGGAGAAGTCATTGCCCAACGCATCATTGATTATCGAAATGAACAAGGATTATTTCAAAGCATTGATCAACTGGTATGGGTTAAAGGCATTGGAGAAAAAGCACTAGAAAAAAATAAGAACCGACTATGCGTATAAGTCAACAATGCATGGTTCTTCTTTTTATTTACTGGATTGCATTGCATCTTAATCATATGATCATTCAAGTCGTTTTCTTCTTATTATGTTGCTTGTATTTTAAACGACATATTCAATGGTTATTTTTTATGTTGTTGCTCATTATCTTGTTGATTACCTATCATGCTCAATCAAGTACAGATTATGATAAAGGCATGTTTTGTGGGACAGTCAAGCAGTTTAATCAAGACTATAAATTGATTAGCAATGGTAAGCAACATGTGTCCGTATTTGTTGATTTTGATACATGGTATGATCAACAAGTTTGTGTAATGGGCTCATTAAAACCATCACCTACACGACATAATTTTGTTACTGATCCAATTGAAAATTGGCGGCAAGTGAATCATCATATTGGCGTAATGGATGTTACATCATACCAAGTGATTGATACTCAATTAAGTTTAAAAGCGAAACTGTATCAATATTTGATTCAACAAGAACATACCGATTGGATTATCCAAATGCTCTATCACAAAAAAACTAATCATAGCAATTTATTTTCACTAATATTTGTTTTTTCAGGTTTACAGTATGTGTATGGCTTGCAAATGATTCGTTCAATGTTAAGGAAGGTTTTTTATAAGCAAACAGCCAATATCATTATCTTACTGTTGTGGGGTATCTTTGGTTTTATTTGGGGTTTGACATTTGTTTGGACAAGAGTGTTGCTTACTTCTGTATTTGGACAGTTTATCAAAGACAAACAGCTTGGATTTGTTATGGCTTATGGCATATTGCTGTTGTTTTACCCATACTCTTATACCCAATTGGCCTTTGTGTTTCCAATGATGCTACATGGGTTTATGTTGAACACTCAATCCACATGGCTTAAAAGGAGTTTGCTTGTTGGACTGCTTCAACAAACCTATTTGTTTCAAAGTAACATAATCATGATTATCGCATTTCCATTATTTCGCCACATCAGTGGATTGGGATATTTATTTGCTTGGATTGCTATCGTGGTATCACCATTTCGTCCGTTTTATCAAAGTATGATGAATTTACTCACATCACTCAATGTTCCCTGGTTGAATTGGGCATTATTGAATTTCAAACTACCTTTTGGATTGTTTCTTTTGTTAAGTTTGCTACTGCTTTCTACATACATGTTGCGTTTTAAAGAACGGTTGTTGGGATTTAGTATTGCGTGTGGTTTAGCTCTATTGATTATATTTCCACCTTTTGATTCAGTCGTTTTTTTTAATGTTGGACAAGCTGATGCGGCTTTAATACGAGGTCGATTTAATCGTGTTAATCTAATGATCGATGTGGGTAGAAAATCAAATAGTAGCCTTGTGGTGGCTTCATTAAAGGCATTTGGTGTTCAATCACTGGATGCGATTTTTATTTCACATCCTCATGATGATCACATGGGAGGTTTAGATGATGTCAAAGATCATGTTTTAGTAAAAGAAATTATTGAAACAAGAGTCGATCGAACATACCATCATATTGTGATACAAACACTGATAAAAGATTATGATTCTGATGATATCAATGATCAAAGTTTAATAC
>CAYGIY010000173.1:0-2046 GCA_964350055.1 uncultured Erysipelothrix sp. | reverse complement strand
TCTATGATTAACACAATGGTAATACTAAATCCAAATGCAGGTCGATTGACAAAAAAGAATCGGTTGGCATTCTATTATAAGTTGTTGAATCAATACGAGCACATCAATGCTCACTTTTTTCTGACCAACAAAAAAGCAGAAGCAGATGAAATCATCCGGCATTATCACGCTCGCTTTGATTTAGTCATCGCAATTGGAGGTGATGGCACGCTAAATCGAGTCATTACCGGATTAATCAGCATCAATCGTTCGATTCCTATTGGATACATCCCAACCGGAACGACCAATGATTTTGCAAAAACACATCAATTGCTAGTGTCTCAAAGAAAAGCAATGGATATTATCATCAGTAGTAACCAACAAGAAATTGACATTGGAAAATTTAATGATATGTATTTTAGTTATGTTGCTGCATTTGGTGCTTATACTTCAGTAGCTGTTAAAACAAGTCAAAAGTTAAAGAATTTACTTGGATATTATGCTTATATTCTCTCTTCTTTTTTCCATCTTAATACACTGAAACGATATTCTATTCAACTTACAGTAGATGGTATCACATCAAGTGAAGATGTTATCTTTTTTGCTGTATCAAATGCAACTTCCATTGGTGGATTGCTCCATTTTAGTTATGATCAAATTGGTTTAGATGATGGCTACTTGGATATGTGTTTTATTCGTTATCCAAAAAATGGCTATGAAGCTTTTTCAATTATTCGAGCATTAAAAAAACAACACTACAATCATCCAAAAATAGTCCTAAAACGGATATCTTCACTTAAAGTTGAATCAAAAATGCCCCTATCATGGAGCATCGATGGTGAAGATGGTGGCAATTTAACAGAAGCTTCCATCACGTGTTTGCCTAAAACAATTTCAATTATTAAACCTAAAAATATCTAAAAACATCTATGATTTGCTGAGTGGCTTGTTTTACTAATGTGGTTGATGTTGCGATATTCATGCGAAAGAAACCATGTCCTGTTTGTCCAAAAATAGATCCATTATGCAACCAAACCTTAGCTTGTTTTAATAATATGTCCATCAGTTCTTGATGGTCTTTTTTATAAGCACGAAAATCAAGCCATAACAAATATAAACCTTCACTATCTGTCACTTTAATTAAGCTATCATTATCTTGTAATAAATCAATGACAATCTGCTTGTTGGTTTGAAGATGTTCAATCATCTGATCTACATAATGACCACCATGGGTATACGCAGCTTGCTGGGCAATTTGACCCCAACCACTTGTTGTGGTAATACCTAATTTCTCAAACTCGTGTGATATGCTTCGATAATATGATGTGTTGTAGATGATTGCTTGAGAAGTTTTGGTGTCTGCCAAATTGAAGGTTTTACTTGCTGAAATTAATGTTATAACAAAATCTTTGTAAGCATCATCTAATCCAATTAACATGTGATGTTGATGCGGTGTGTAAACAAAATCCATATGAATCTCATCACTGACCAATATGACATTGTGCATTTGACAAATTTGAGCTAACTGGTGTAATTCCTCTTGTGTCCACACACGTCCTACTGGATTATGAGGTGAACAAAATATCATCATCTTTACATGTTGATGTTTGATTTGATAATCCATATCTTCAAAGTTAATCGAATAATGATTAGTTTCATCACACAACAATTCACTTACAACAACATGTCTGTTGTTTATTTGAATCATTTTTTTAAACGGATGATATACTGGTTCAAAAATCATGATTGCATCGTCTTTTTTTGTTAAGGCTTGGATGGTTGCTGCAATGGCACTAACAACACCTGGAGTGCTTAAAATGGCACGAGGATCAATTGTGGTGTGATGTCGAATGGCGCACCATGATACGATTGCATCTTTGTATTGATCATGACTTAAGTGATAGCCAAATAATTTATGATCTACTCTTTCTTTTAGAGCATCAATGACTGCATCATCTGTTTCAAAATCTGTATCAGCAACCCACATCGGGATTACATCTGGATCATAATTAAGTTTTGTCATTAAATCCCATTTAATACAGTTACTATTTTTTCTGTTTTTTAATT
>CAYGIY010000172.1:0-2084 GCA_964350055.1 uncultured Erysipelothrix sp. | reverse complement strand
ATAATAAAGTAAAAGCCCCTTTATGATATAGTAATTAAAAGGAGTACGATGATGAACACACGAATATTTAACACACCATTTTGCGATGTGTATCCCTATTATATTCAAAAAGTGGAGAAAAAAGGCCATACAAAAGAAGAGGTTAATGAAATCATATCTTGGTTAACCGGTTATGATCTAGCATCATTAAAACAACAACTCGATCAAAAAGTGGATTTCAAAACATTTTATGCACAAGCACCTACAATGAATCCAAATCGAGCTTTAATCAAAGGTGCTATATGTGGGATTCGAGTTGAGGATATTGACGATGAATTGATGCAAAACATTCGATACTTGGACAAATTAATTGATGAACTTGCAAAAGGCAAATCAATGGAGAAGATTTTAAGAACACGTTAAAAAAAGGAAGTCATTATAAATCAGTGAAGTACTCATTACTTCTTCATATCAACATTGAATAATCTCATTTTTTTTATCTCTTTAAATTATCATAAAAAATGAATCCTTTCTTAGTTGTCTAAGTTATAGGGTTCATTTGAGTTTTTGATTGATACTCCTTTAAATAGAAGTTAAGATCATTTTCTTACGGTTTCTCATATTCCAATATATCACCTGGTTGACAATCCAACACCTCACAAATTACTTCAAGTGTTGAAAATCTTAGTGCTTTTGCTTTTTGTGTTTTTAAAATTGATAAATTACTCATGGTAATTCCAACTTTTTCTGATAGTTCAGTCAGATTCATTTTTCGCTTTGCTAGCATGACATCGAGATTAATAATGATTGGCATCACTACACCGTGAGTTCGACTTCTTGTTTGTAGTTTTTAGCGTTATCAAACAAGGCAGCAAACAGTTGGAAAAGTAAAGCGACTAGCAAAAACACAACAGCTCCTAAAAAAGCATGTACATTGGTAATTGCCCCTACCATGTTCATATTTGTGTAAATAATGACGCTTACAAACAAAGCAATTTCAAATAATGAAAAATAAGAGATTAGTTTAAAGCGTTGAATATTATGATCAGTAAATACTGATTTAAACTTGATGGATTGTAGAATCACAACTCCAATCATCAAAATTGCAATCACAACACTATGAATAAGCACAACTAAAATAGACATAATCATCCTCATATGGGCAAGCTCTAAAAACATTTGAGCAAGTGAAGCACCTTGAATAAGCCAACCAATCATGCTTATTCCTACAATTATCATTAAAAATACACATCCCAATTGTAAACCGACTAGTTTAATTTTTGAGTAAATCATACAAACCTCCTGACTGAATTATAGCACTAATATTTCTTTATTCAATATATATTTATTGATTATCAATATATTTTGTTCTCTTTACGAATAATGGAATAATTTTACTTACTATAAGTAAGCATATTCATTGCAACAAGCATTTCCTTCTTATATAGTGATAATAGAGACATACAAAGGAGAAAAAATATGAGTGTAAAATTATCAATTATTTATTATAGTACCTACGGATCAAATACAAAGATGGCTAAGTGGGCAAAAGAGGCCGCTGAATCATTTGGTGCAGATGTTCGTATTCGTAAAGTGACGGAACTAGCACCACAAAGTGTGATAGATTCTAATCAAGCTTGGAAAGCAAATCAAGAAGCAACTAAATCTATTACTGAAGCAACCTCAGATGATATTGAATGGGCTGATGCAATTCTATTTTCAGTTCCTGCTAGATTTGGGAATGTCCCATCTCAGTTTAAACAATTTATTGACACTCAAGGTAGATTATGGGCAACTGGAAAAACAGTAAACAAAGCTATCAGTGCTATGACTTCAGCTCAAAATCCTCATGGTGGACAAGAAGCAACACTTCTTAATCTATACACATCCATGTATCATTGGGGAGCTATTGTTGTCACCCCTGGATACACAGATGAATCTGTTGGACTTGCAGGAGGTAACCCCTATGGCACAAGTGTTACTATTAACCAAGATGGAAACATGGTTGAAGATATACAACCAGCCATCACTCATCAAGTCAAACGTTTATTAGAAATCGCTGGTAAGTTAAAAGCATAATATACTTGTTATACAATACTATTGTC
>CAYGIY010000171.1:0-2150 GCA_964350055.1 uncultured Erysipelothrix sp. | reverse complement strand
GGTATCATGACACCAAAAACCAAATTCACACAACACGACATCATTGAAGTGGCTTATCAGATTGCAAAAGATGAAGGACTATCTGCGATTACAGCCCGTAAAATAGCAAATCAATTAGGTTGTTCAGTTGCACCAATATATGTCAACTTCAAAAGTATTGATGAATTAGTTGATGACGTTGTAAAGAAGGTGTTTACACTTACACATCACTACACATCACAAGCCAAAGGAACAACACCTTTTGAAAAAATTGGATACGCTAGTTTTAGATTCGCAAAAGAGCATCCTACCCTCTTTCGAGAGTTAGCATTAACACCTAATCGTTTTATGTCTAGCTATGATCAAGTCGAACAATCACTACTATCTTCATTTGATCAAGATCCACAACTTAATCAATTGAGTATGACAACGAAGAAGAAGTTGCTATTACAAATGAGAATATTTCAGCTTGGATTATCAGCAATGATTGCCAATAATCACATCCCATCATGGTTAACAATACAAGAGGCTCAAGAATTAATAATAGAAACTGGAAACATGCTTTTAGAAGCAACTCAGAGGGAACATCAATGAAATCAATCGAACCAAAATTAATCGAATCAATCATTAAACAATCATTAAGTAAGCAACACATTCACGGGATAATTTTACAACTAGAAACAAGTAGTGGCGATTTTCAATTTAAACATGCTGTTGGAAACTTAGAAACTGATTCAAGATACTACATTGCTAGCATAAATAAGTTTATCGTTTCAGCAATAATCCTAAGAATGATTAGAGATAAAAAACTTAAATTTGATGATCACTTGGTTGATTTTTTACCAGTAAATTACCAACAGGGACTTCATGTTTTGAATCATGTTGATTATACTAAGGATATTACAATTCAACATTTGCTTTCTCAAACCAGTGGGTTGCCTTGTTATTTAAGTGATAAACCAAAACATGGTATTTCAGGCATCAGAGAGCTAGAAGCTGGTATTGACCGCCCTTGGCCAATGAACGAAATACTTCAAAGAGTGAAAAAGCAAACACCCCATTTTATTCCTGGTGCGCCAAACAAAGCGAAGTATATTGATACAAATCATCAACTACTCAGTTTTGTAATTGAAAAAATTGAGCAGAAGCCAGTAAGAAATGTCCTTAATGATCTCTTTTTAGAACTGCAAATGAATCATACTTATGTATGCCAAGATATTAATGACACAAGTTATGTATTCCCTTACTACAAAAACAGAGTTGCTGATATAAGAAACTTCACAGCCTCCACAAATAATGACATTATCTCTACATCTGATGATCAGATGACATTTGTCAAACGATTCTACGAAGGTTATTTCTACCCTAAAAACCAGTTAAAAGATCTTCAAGTTTGGCACAATATATTCTTCCCATTCAAGTATGGTATTGGTGTTCAACAGTTTTACACTCCAAGAATTCTCTCACCATTTAAAACGATACCTGATATGGAAGGTCATTGTGGTTCTACAGGAACCGTTGCCTTTTACATTGAATCTCTTGATTTATTTATCACAGGAACCACAAACCAGCAATCCAATCCCGGCGCTGTGTTTCAAACCATATTAAAAATCATTCATCACATGCTATAAAACACAAAACCACCTCTATTAGGTGGTTGTTTTTTATATGGTGCACCAGACGGGACTCGAACCCGTACGGTTTCCCACACGCCCCTCAAGCGTGCGCGTCTGCCAGTTCCGCCACTGGTGCAATTGTTATTTTGGCGCGACCGATAGGAGTTGAACCTATGACCTAGCGCTTAGGAGGCGCTTGCTCTATCCACTGAGCTACGGCCGCATGGTCGGAACGACGCGATTTGAACGCGCGACCTCTACCACCCCAAGGTAGTGCACTACCAAACTGTGCTACGTCCCGATGCCTAGTTATTATACCGTAAACCATTGAACTTGAAAACACATTGAATCGTTTTTTATCTTATGTTAGACTGAATTTGAAAGGAGGATGATTAAAAGACTAGGTTAAAATAAAGCGCCAGACTTTTTGTGACGAGGTAAGAGGAGAATCGAATTTTCGGCGGATGCCTCTTCGGCTACAGCGGTCGTAAGATAAGGGTCAAATAAACAATATCACTTATCACGTTGACAATTGAAAGGACAATATAATATATG
>CAYGIY010000170.1:0-2193 GCA_964350055.1 uncultured Erysipelothrix sp. | reverse complement strand
AATCAGATCAGATTATTATCGGAGGGTCTGTTTATGTAGGCATTGTTCAAAAAGAAGTAAAAGAATTTTTGAGTCATCATCAACAAACGCTTCTTCAAAAGAAAATCGGTTTGTTTTTGTGTGGTATGCGAGAGCAAAACGAAATTGATCAAGAGATTGCATCCAATTTTCCAATAGAATTACAAGACCATGCTCAATTTGTTTCTTGGTTTGGTGGCGAGTTTGATTTTAATAAATTAAGTTGGATTGATAAAGCAATAGTGAAGAAGATTGCAAAAGTAAAAGAAACAACAACTTTATTTCATCAAGATGAATTAGATCGCATCATCAACATGATGAATATAAAAGTTTAGCAATCATCCAGTAAATCAAAGCTGAACTTTTAAATTATATACTAAGTAGTCTAATTATCGTCAAAGGATCTAAGATGAGCTGAGTGATACGTCTTATAATTGTAAACCAACATCTTGCCGGTGAGTGTATGATACTTAGTGTATTTTTTTGTTTATTAGTTTTTTTTAAGCACATATTAACAGCTAGAATGGCAACAACATCTTAACAAAACAACTAATGAATGCATGTTTTATTTGATGTATAATGACATTAGAGGTAATCATGAAATCCATTGACGAATTGATCAAATCATTATCAAAATCACAGCAAGAAAAGGTAAATACGATTAGAACTTTGTTAGAAGATCATCTTCCAAAAGGATTTGAACAACAGTTTGATGGTGTTTTTATTCATTATGTCGTACCACTTTCTCTTTATGCAAAAGGTTACCATGTTGATTCAACCAAACCTTTGCCTTTTGTTAGTTTAGGCGTTAATAAACAACATGTTGTTATTTATCACTTTGGACTATATTCAGATTCGTCTTTGCTTGAATCATTTAAGAAAAATTATCAAGATGAACATGTTGGGCGTTTAAACATGGGAAAAAGTTGTATTCGACTAAAAAACGAGCAAAAACTTCCAATAAAGGCACTTTCATACTTATTTTCGCAAATGAGTGCGCAACAATGGATTTCAATTTATGAAGCAAGTAGAGATAAAAAGTAATGAACTATGCAAATGCAGATTTCATTAAAGGAGAATCACAATGACGATAAAACTCGTAGAGAATCCAGCACTAAAAGAAGAGGAGTTATTCTTGCTTTATGATGATGTCAACTGGAAAAGATACACATCCAACATGAAGCAACTATTGTCTGGGCTACAGTCTTCATTGTATTGGGTAGGTGCTTATGATGATGCTAATCTTGTTGGTTTGATCCGAGTTGTCGGTGATGGACACACCATTGTCTATATTCAAGATGTTCTTGTTAAAAGAAGTTATCATCAACTTGGAATAGGGACGATGCTATTTGAAAAAGTTAATGAAAAATTCAGCCAAGTAAGACAGATGGTACTCATGAGCGATTACATTAAAGAGAATGATCGATTCTATCATAAACAAGGATTTATCAAAGGTTCAGATTATAATCTTGTCTTGTATGTTAAGTTTAATGACTAAAATCTGCTTGTACATTTTTTCATGTCTGATACAATATAACGTATGAAGTGAATTGTATTGGAGTTCAAATGAACACGTTTATTCGACAAAAGACCGCCAACTTAAAAGCTTATGTCATTCTAATTTTAGTTGTATCTGCGGTTTTTTCTTTGCTTGGATTTGTGATGATTCATCAAGTCAAACGGTATTATTTTGATCATATGGAACAATTATCTGTTAACTTGGCAAAAGGCTACTCAAATAGTGTTTTTAAAGCATTGATGGCTGATGAAATCGTGAATAAACTATTAGAAGATAAAGTGCTTACAGCAAGTGAAGCAATCGCTCTTTATGCAAAAATTTCGAGCAATCAAGAATTAAATGATTTAGCGAAATCCCTTAATGTAGATGAAATCAATGTTTTTGATACACAAGGCATACTTAAATTCTCTAATTCAGAATTCTTAGTTGGTTGGCAAGCTTATGCTGGTCATCCAATTTATGAGTTTATCCATAGTGAACAAACACGTATGGTTGAAAGCATTCGCGCCAATGTTGTAACAGGATTATTCTATAAGTATGGCTATTTTAAGACTACAGAAGGACATATTTTCCAAATTAGTATTCTAGCTGATAAAATCCAACCTTTTTTAAATCAATTTGAAACCAGTTTTCTAATCGAAGAATTATTACTGGAT
>CAYGIY010000169.1:0-2267 GCA_964350055.1 uncultured Erysipelothrix sp. | reverse complement strand
GCATGATGTATGCTATGGTAGTAAACTGAAATCGTTTATATGTTATAACGGCATAGGCAATTAGTAATACAATGGGTATCGTAAGCATCGTCCATCCAAACAAATCATACAAACCAATAAAAGACCAAATGAAAACACCACCTGATAGGATAAGCAATAATACATGAAATTTGTGTTCTTTGTTTGTCATTATTTTCCCCGTTAAACAACAACATCGTTTCTTAAATGCTACCACACATTTCTTAAGCAAGCAACAAAGAAGGTGGTATCAAACATACCACCTTACGTTATCCATTGATTACTATAATCTTAGCTCTTCTTTGTTTACTTATCACTTGGTTTTACTTTCACTAAAATAAGTAATCCAAAACCTAGCATAAACAATCCAGAAAGCAATAATGTTGCACTATCTCCTGTGACAGGAATTTTGGGCTCGACAATAACTACGACTTCTTCTTCTTCAAATTCATTGGTAATGGTCCTCAATACTGTTTGAACTGATGTTATCTCAACAGTACCTTCACCCCTGATCGTCCATTCACTACCCAACAGCGTTTTATTTTCTGTGATCGTGTATGTCCCAAATGTTAGATTTAGCCATGTATGAGATTCTCCATCAGCAAGTTTTACCATACTTGTAAATCCTTGACCTGATAGTGTGATCTCAAATAACGACAACTCCAAATCACCAACATCACCCATGACAACCTTGGTCACTGTTAAAGATCCCAAAGTAATCACTGCTGAAGCTGTGTAAACATTTCTAACCGTGACTAATCTCATTTCGCCAACGACCACGCTGTACTCTCCTAGTCCGTGCACTTCCCATTCTTGACCTAATGCACTCTCAGATACAGTGTAAAGACCCTCAGTTAAGTCCCAAGTGTAAAACTCGCCAGCTTCAATCAATTGTGTATTAGTGTAATTTGGTCCGCTTACTGTAATCTCAAAAGGCACTAGTGTTAAATCATCCACTGATCCTTCAACTTCTTTAGTTACTCTAAGTGAACCCACGGCTAAACATGCGTCATTAGTAATGACATTGCTGTCTAATGTTACAGCATAATCTAATGCTAACAACTGTCCATGCACTTCAGCACCAGTTGTTGCTGTAATGGATGCCATTGCTAGAATATGACCCACAAATAATGTGTTTGTTCCTAGTGTTGCTGAACTACCAACTTGCCAGAAAACATTACAAGGTTGTGCCCCATTGATTAAAATGATTTCACTATTCTCCGCAGCGGTGGTTAGTGTTGAATCTGCTTGAAAGATAAACACAGCATTAGGATCACCATCTCCATCGAGTGTTAGTGTTCCTGTAATGCCAATACTTGATCCTGATGTGTACACACCAGGTTGCAAAGTTTTCCCACCTAGATCATCAACAATCGGAAAATCAGTATCTCTACTTTTTGCATCAAGATAAGCAGCAAGTAAATCCACTTTTGCTTGCTCTGCTACAGCATCAGATAGATAAACTCCGCCAGTTAATGTGACATCTGTTTGACCTTCAAATGTTACTAATGTTGGATCATCACCTGGATGTAATCCAATGCTTCCGCCTGCCGTTCCTTTAACGGTTGTAGGACCTGTATTGGTGATGGCTGAACCAGCTAAAATCCCAAAGGTGGAGGCTGATCCAAGATTCACAGTATGTTCATCTGCTAAAACCATTGTAGGAATCGCAAGTACGACTAACGTCATGATCATTAATACCACTTGCGATAAGGCTATTAATCTTATTTTCTTTGTGCTCTTCATAATTCTTAAGTTCCTTTCTCTTGTTTAGAGATTGTATTTCATCATCTTAAACATACTTTTGAAAGTACAGAATTATCATTTTCTTTAATCGATAATCATTGATTATCAATCCAAAGACGATTGTCGTGTTTAGACTTTATAAGATTAAATGACACATGAACCGGATGACTCTAATCATCAGTACTTAGAGTAAGTTCTTGCTTTTGCTTTTTAATGCCACAAAGTATCACCATCAGCAAAACAAATTAAATAATTAAACACAAAAATATTCCTTAACGATTTCAAGAAACTCTTCCCGTTTGATTATGCAATTATGTTATCTGTTTTTGACTGCAGACGCATTGTGCAATGGCAAAATATTAATTCATATGCAACTTTATTATACTACTTTGCTAAATAAATAGCTATATACTCGTTTTTTTTAGCAAATGCTGTAAATTAGAGTATCAATTTTTTCTATTTTCGCTTGATACATTTACTCATAACACAAATAAAAAAAGAAC
>CAYGIY010000168.1:0-2276 GCA_964350055.1 uncultured Erysipelothrix sp. | reverse complement strand
ATCATTTATTGATTTTTCAAAAGACTTAAATGAAGTCATTATTAAAGTGGGTGGAGTAAGTGGCTACTCAAATCATTCACTCATTACAAGTACACATGTATCAGCAGATATTCACCTTGATGATCATGCAACCTTTAATAGCAATTATGTATTGTTTACTTATGCTGGAGGCTTTATTGGTAATGCTCATGATACTCAAATTGGATTGAGCAAGTTTAAAGGTGATATCACAGTCAATGTGGCAACCTATTTTGAATCTTTTGTAGGAGGATTAGTTGGTTCAGCTGATTTTTATGCTCGAAATGGATTAAAAGCGACGATGATTCAAATTGAACCACAGTTTAGTCAAAATGAAGTTGTTGCAAATATATCATACGATAATCAAGAGGAACTTACCTATTATACTCACATTGGAGGAATGTTTGGGTTCCTTTATAATGGTTCAATTATTTCTGGAAGCGCACTAAAAACAACGATACAAGCAAAGATACTTACAAATGACGTTTATGTTGGTGGCTTAATTGGACGTGGTATTGATGCAAATATTATATTTAGTCGATTTGAAGGTGATATCAATATTTATGAGACTTACCTTTCCTATGTTGGTGGCTTAGTTGGTGGTTTAGATGGTGAATCTGTCATCCATCAATCATATGCGACTGGAGATATGGATATAGAATCTCATTATGTTACAGCCGGTGGTTTAATTGGTGTAATTGATTATTGGGGAAGGAGTGTTGCTACTCTTGCAGAAATTGAACAAATAGGTGGTCTTAGCTTATTGAATGTTTATTCTAGAATGAATATGACCATTACGAACTATGAACCAATAATGGATCTTTCTATTCAACGAGATGGACCAAACCATGTGGGAGGATTAGCAGGAGTAATATTTGGAGATACTACTCAAATTCAATATGGTTACTATGCAGGAACAGTTGAATTAGTGCAAGGCGATTTTGTTGTAGATGCACTATTTAATTTTATTGAAATGACAATACGTGGGGTAACCCCATTTAATGATTTGTATTATGATGCAGATCTTTTAGATGAAGTAGCGTCTTCACTCCATGGTGAACCTAAATCTACATCAGAAATGAAAACACAATCAACATTCACAAACTTTGATTTTGAAGAAATCTGGGTTAGATCAGATGCTTACAATGATGGCTATCCAACATTCCGTTGGGGACGATATCTTGTTCAATTTGTGCCAAATAATGACACAATCATTCCTGATCAGCTCACATTAAGGGCAGTTGCACCAACTGATCCAGTAAAACAAGATCACACTTTTGAGGGTTGGAGACTACCAAGTGTAACCGAACACTATGCATTTGGTGTATTACTTGACCAAGATATTGTGTTAACAGCTCACTACTTGACGAATTTAAAAATTCTTGTAGAAGGTACGCCTTCACTAAATCCTAAAGCAAAAGGATTGGAGACAGCTGTAACATACACAGATCAAGAAAGAAATGAGAGTATTTTGACAAAACTCGTCATTACAATTCTTGATGAAATTGACGCAGATGAAGAGGCATTGGTTAATGCATATCTTGAAGCATTAGACAAAAACTATAAAAATATTTTATTCCTAGACATTTCATTATTTAAAATAGTTGGGGATGTACAAACAAAAATAACCAAAGCAAATAACATGATTGAAATAAGCTTTGTGTTACCAGAAGCATATCGATCAGATCCATTTGTATTCTTACATGTTAAAGAGGGTGTTGTAGAATCATTGGATTATGAGTATGATGAGGTAACATTTGTCATTACATTTAAAACAGATGAATTTTCTAGTTTTGTTTTAGCTGCTGAGGATGTGCCGCTAGATGAGATTCCTGATACATCTGATCGTAGCAACTCATTTGCTTGGTGGATGCTGTTGTTTGGCGCGATGCTAGTACTGCTAACAAGTAAGAAACGCAAATTGAGTTAAACAAAACAAAGGCGACTACAGAAGTCAATATTAGTAGATATTAATGATAATGAAAAAATCCTTACTCATTTTACAAGTGAGTAGGGATTTTTATTTTAGCTTGAAAGAAGGGTGTATATAAATCAAGTGAAAGACTCCTAATCATTGATTCAGTTTGTCATTTTTATGGACGATAATAGGTTGGTTTCAATAGATAGGACACTAGATCAATTAGAATACCAAATCCCAAGCAACCAAGAGTTAAACAATAGATAAAGCCGATGACAATTTTTCCTTCATAAAATTTATGCGCTCCAAAAACCCCTAAAAAAAGGCACAGAGTAAAGGC
>CAYGIY010000167.1:0-2290 GCA_964350055.1 uncultured Erysipelothrix sp. | reverse complement strand
ACATAGTGAATGAGTTCACTTCTGATTTTTGTCGTTTCTTCTTGTTTTTGATAACATTCATTTAATAGGTTTGCCTTTTCTTTTTCACTCATGTTTTTTAACTGGTTTCTGATTTTATTTCGTGAAAAACTTAAGTCTGCATTACTTGCATCCTCAAAGTAATGAATACCATGATCTTGATTGTATTTTTGAATTTGTTCTTTTCTCATGTGTAGCAATGGTCGTTTAACTAAGACACCTTCAACATAAGATGTTTGCTTTATCCCATAATGATCAACACGATGGTTTCTAGCTTTTTGCCAACAATATGTTTCAATAACATCATCTTGATGATGTGCTACAAGAACACCACAAGCATCATGTGATTGAACAATCTTAGCAAATGTCTGGTATCTAAATCGTCTTGCACTATCTTGAAAGTTTGTTTTAAACTCAGGTGCGTCAATAACAAAACATAAAATTTGATGTTCATCACAAAAGCGCTTAACATAAGTTACTTCTTGGTCTGCTTGAGATCGCTTATGGTGATGCACAATACAAACCATAATATCCATGTTAAGTTCAATACACATTGATAACAACGCCATGGAGTCGCTTTGTCCAGATACGGCAACCAACCATTTGCCACTTAAATGTTTAAACATCTTATCACCTAATCTATTATACCAAAGCATACCTATTTATTGAAAAATAGTTTCAAACACTTTCTTTCTAAGTTGTTTAAATAATTTATCTTGAGGATCAACATAGCCTCTAATATTTATAATTCTTGCACGATTTATGAACTTTGCATCATTTAAAAAACATACGGATGGTTTGTTTAACCCTTCAATCATACCTAATTGAAAAACATGAGACTGTGGATAATCACAGCTTGGATCTGCTTTAATATACGTTTGTCTATTTGATGTCATCGGAACCACAAACACTTTGTTATGGACAATTGAAAGAATGATTCCAAAATGTTGAAAGCCAGCTTCGTATGTGTAAGCTTGACCATAATCAATATAGCAAACATCACCAACACGTATATTTGGGTTTGTGTGTTGCAAATACTGAGGATTCGATCGTTCAAATCGATTAACGCCACTTAAACACTCCATCATCGCAACTTTCATCGGTAAGTCCAACATATATTGGTGATATAGTAACGTATACTTGATAATCATTTCTTGCTTGTCTTTTAGTGTTTGCTTTTCTTGATACTTTAGAAAGTTAAAATATTCCATATCTCTCTCCTTTATTGATGATTCGCATCAATAATGAAGATTCCAAAAAAAAGATAAGTAATACTTATCTTTTTAGACCTAATGATTCAAGCATAATTCCTGTTCCTTCAGCAACACACCGAAGTGCATTTTCAGCAACATATACTGGGATGTTTAGTTCATTCATTAATAGTTCGTCCATCCCCTTAAGTAGTGCTCCACCACCTGTTAACACAATACCTCTTGTGACGATATCTGCTGATAATTCTGGTGGCGTTTGTTCAAGTACCGTACGACATGCACGCACAATATCTTGTAAACTTTCACGCATGGCTAATTCGGTTTCTTCTGAATTCATCACAATTGTATGAGGTAATCCTGTGACTAAATCACGGCCACTTACTTCCATTGTTTCTTGTGATGATCCACGCCATGCAGTACCAATTCTTTTTTTGATTTCTTCAGCAGTTCTATCACCAATCAACAATTTATAGGACTCTTTTACATATTTAATGATATCTTGATCGAGACGGTCACCTGCTATTTTTAATGCTGTGCTTGTTACAATCTCACCCAATGACAAAATTGCTACATCGGTGGTACCACCACCAATATCAAGCACCATGCTACCACTTGGTTTAGAAATGTCAAGCCCTGCACCAATCGCTGCAACTTTAGGCTCTTCTTCAATATAGACTCGTTTTGCCCCAGCACGATATGCTGCATCACGAATCGCGTTTCTTTCAACTGATGTAATATTTGATGGACAACAAATTAAAATAGTTGGTCTTGAAAACATTCCTTTTAGTTTTAATTTTCTTATAAAATGTTGAAGCATAATTTCTGTAACTTCAAAATCAGCAATTACACCATCTTTTAATGGGCGGATTGCCATAATTCTAACTGGTGTTCTTCCAAGCATGTCCTTGGCTTCTTGTCCTACAGACAATGTTTTTTTAGTTTCTGCATCCAGCGCTACCACAGCGGGTTCATTTAAAACGACACCTTCACCTTTTACATATATAAGTACATTGGCTGTTCCTAAGTCAATGCCTACTGATTTTGAAAACCACATATTATAC
>CAYGIY010000166.1:0-2378 GCA_964350055.1 uncultured Erysipelothrix sp. | reverse complement strand
AATAATATTATATCATATTATTGGTGTAAGGATTTAAATCATTTATAATGATTAAAAGAGAGTGAGTCAACATGAAAAGAAAACTAAACTCAATTATATATCAAATATGGCCTAGATCTTTCAAGGATACAAACAATGATGGTATAGGTGATATCAATGGAATTATCGAAAAGCTAAGTTATCTCAAAGCGTTGAATATTGATTATTTATGGATATCCCCGTTATATTGCAGCCCAAATACAGATTATGGTTATGATGTATCGGATTATTACAACATAAATTCGGAATTTGGTACTTTAGACGATTTAGATAGGTTGATTAGTGAAGCTAAAAAGGTAGATATTGGAATCATTATGGATTTAGTTGCAAATCACACATCAACACAACATCCTTGGTTTATTGAAGCACTAAATGACAATCAATCCCCTAAACGTGATTATTATTTTTTTAGAACCACAAAAAACAAAAAAGAACCAAACAATTGGATTTCAATATTTGGTGGTAGCGCATGGACTAAAGTTAATGAAGATGAATATGTATTAACGCTATTTACTCCACATCAAGCAGACTTAAATTGGGAAAACAAAGATGTTAGAGATGAGATTGTTAGAATCATGGAGTTTTGGATAAAAAAAGGTGTGTCTGGGTTTAGGTTAGATGTAATCAACACAATTTCAAAAGAAGAAGGTTTACCTTCAAAAAACCCTAAGAAAAAGGGGTATCAGTTTGCAGATGATTACATAATTAATCGTCCTAAAGCAATTGAATATGCAAAAGAAGTTATCGAAGAAGCTCGGAGTAAAACAAAAGTTGATTTCTTGACCATTGGTGAAGGAATGCTAATGACGCAGGAAGTTGCAAAAGAATACAGCAATATCAAAAATCCGATATGTAATATGATGATTCATTTTGATTTACACATGCTTGGTTGTGGTCCATTAGGCAAGTTTGATTTTAGAAAAGGATATAAATGGCGTATTCAAGACTTGAAGGAAGTGGTGGATAAATGGCAAATTGATATGCAAACCAATCAATATTGGATGGCAAATTATTTATCTAGTCATGATCAGCCTCGACAAGTGTCACGGTTTGGAGACGACAAAAAATTTGTTTTCGAAAGTGCGAAAGCATTAGCATTGTTAAATATGACATTATTGGGAACTCCAATTATCTACCAAGGAGAAGAAATTGGGATGACTAACTCAAAATTTTCGATGGAAGATTGGCGAGATTATGAAGCTAAGAATGCTTATCTTGTTCTTCAAGATATGATGCATTTACCAGCATTTTTAGCTAAACAAATTATTATGAAAATGACGCGCGATCATGCTAGAACACCAATGCAATGGAATGATCAACCATTTGCTGGTTTTAGCTTGGTACAACCATGGATAAAAGTCAATCATAATTATCAAACTATCAATGTACAGCAACAACAAAACAATCCTGATAGTGTCTTGTCATTCTATAAAGAATTAACGAAATTTGTCCAAAGTACTCAAATAAATACTCTACCAATTTGGAAACAATCGCACGTTAAACATAAGCATATTATTGCGTATCATCGTGAGGATGAAGCGATTAAATATTTGGTAATTATAAATTTATCTAACAAAATGGAAACATTTGAAAATAAACTAAAAACTGACAAGGTAGAAGTTGTTTTTAACACATACAATAAACCTCCATTAATCAGTTTGAAAATGGTGCTAAGACCATTTGAAGGTATTATTATAAAAGATCTCAGTTGTGATTAAGAGCATTCTTATTGGCAATTTAACATTATTTGATATGATAACAACAGGAGGAATACTATGTTAGCAAAGAATGATCAAGCACCCGCGTTTACATTGATGGACCAAGATGGCAATTTAGTGTCGCTTTCAGATTTTGAAAATCAGACGATTGTTGTATACTTCTATCCAAAAGATGATACACCAGGGTGTACAACACAGGCATGCTCTTATCGTGATTATACTGAAGAATTTGATAAAAGAGATGTCAAAGTTATTGGAATAAGTAAAGATGATGTTAAAAGCCACGTTCGCTTTCAAACAAAATATAATCTAGATTTCACATTGCTTAGTGATGCCGACACAACAGTGTCACAGCGATATGGAGTTTGGCAAGAAAAAAACAGAATGGGAAAAACCTACATGGGAATTGTCAGAACTACCTTTATTATAAAAAATGGTATAATCGAAAAAATATTCGAGAAGGTTGATCCCAAAAATGATGTTCAATTAGTATTAGAAGCTTTAGATAAAACTGTAAAAGATTAAATCGTAATTACTTACGGTTTTTTTCTTTAACAAAAGAGTTGATTATTTTTATGGTATGCATGACATCTTGCTTGCTTATGTTGTGGTGGGTTAAAA
>CAYGIY010000165.1:655-2424 GCA_964350055.1 uncultured Erysipelothrix sp. | reverse complement strand
GTATAAACTAGCGTCGTTTAAATATGTCTAAAGGATAATTGATGTTAAAAATTGTTTGTGGTAATTGAAATACCCATGTGATTATAAAATATACTAACATTGACAACAATCCAAAAAAAGCTAAGTAAAGCAAAGTAAGCCAGCGCGAAACACCTAAATAATCAACACCAATCCAGATTGAAAAATAATAAGCTAATCCAACACCAACAACCCCAATAAACATAAATAGAAAGCGTCGCGTGATTGCTTGATAATTTAACTTATACAGCTTTGCAAGTAAAAATAGATTTATGCCTATAATAACAGTGGATGATAAATAGGTTGAAATAATAGCACCTGGATAACCAATCCATACAATCAAAGGATACATCGTCGCAATTTTTATAATAAAGCCAACAGCCAATACCCAGATTACTTGTTTTCGTAGACGAACTGTAATCATAATTGTGGTGATGACTGGTGATAATGCTAGAAAAACACCACCAAATGCAGCAAACTTCAAGACTTCTCCACCTAATATGGCATTTGTTTCATAGAATAGGTAATAGATTGGCACTGCAAAGAAAAATAGGCCGGCAGATAAAGGCATGGCAAAGTATAATACAGTTTCAATGGCATCATAGATATTCTTTTTGATTTGGCGACGATCTGCTAAAATAATCGCTTCACTTATGTAAGGAATAACCGCTAATGAAAAACCTAGTGCTAATACTTGTGGAATTGAAGTCAATTTATTAGTTGTAAACATAATCATTGTAAACAACAGATTAACTGTACTTTCATCATTGATGATCTGAAACATGGCACGATTAAAGAAAAATAAATTAACAACTGAAAAACTGTTCCCTAAGAAACTTATGATGACATAAGGCACTGAAAAATATAGTATTTCTTTTAGTATCACCTTAACAGGAATTAAACTTGGCTGTTCACCAACCATTTCTTTCTTTAATTCACTGACAACAGCTTTATCCTTGATTGACAAATGAATAATCGCAACGATACCCGCAACCACTGCACCTACAACCGCTGCATAAACGGCCCACATAGGATCTAGTCCCATAATTATAACAAGAATGTAACCAACAATAAGCATAAATCCAACACGAACAAATTGCTCAATGACTTGAGAAACTGCATATGTCTCCATGAACTTCAATCCTTGAAAGAGCGAACGATATGATCCTAAAATAGGAGTTACCAACATCGCTAATCCAATAATGTACAGTACATTTCGTGTTTTTTCAATAGACTCAATCGATACATTATCAGTAACAATTAAGCGTGCAAGCGGTGTTGCAAAAAACACTATAAACGCCATCGAAATCAACCCGATAAACAACAACAGATTTCGAGAAAGTTTACGAATCATAAGCACGGTAGCAATGTCTTCTTTGACATAATATTTGGCAATTAAAGCAGCAATTGCTAGTGGTATCCCAGCAACAGCAATTTGTAGTGCTAAATCATACAAAGTGTACCCATGAGCATAATATGCGGTATTTTCTTGGGTTGCCAACGCAGTAAAAGGTGCGACATATAAGATGCCAATCGCTTTAGAAATAAAGATGCCGGCAGAACTTGTTAGTCCACCGGCAATAATTGAACGTCGATATTGACTACTCCTCATCCTCATCCTCATCTTCATTTTCTTCATCATTTTCTTCATCATCATCTATATCATCAATTATGTCATGTGTTCCATCTTGCATCCGCTCATAGTCTAAATTCCGAATAAAGAATTCACGAGATGAGTTCAGTTTGGCATA
>CAYGIY010000165.1:0-645 GCA_964350055.1 uncultured Erysipelothrix sp. | reverse complement strand
AGCAACCATGATCTTTAGTTCTACGACTGATACTTCAACTAAACCACTGACAACAACACCTTTTACATATCCTTTATCAACATCCACTTGAAATGGTATCATGTTTGCTTCATTGGATTCAAATATCCCAAAGTTAGGCATCATCTTATCAGTGCGCTCAAAAGACAAATCATTTTCAACAACCATGATTTCAATATCATACATGGCAATACTTGGTTGGTCGAGAATGATATCATATCGATATTGATTTTCTATTTTTGTAAACACGATTTCTAATTCAAATGCATTTGAGTAAGCTAAAAATCGATCATTATCGAAAATTGATGTATAGTAAGCCTGATAGCGAGCATAATTTTGTTCTGATAGATAATCATTTTGATTAAATGAACATGCACTCATCATAAAGACAAGCAACAATAAACTAGCTTTTTTAAACATAGAAACTCCTTGCAAGTAGTATATCACAAAGTCTATTTTTAATGTATAATATCACCGAGGTGAATTATGACATCAAGACAAAGAACTGGATTAGTATTGGTAGTTTTAGGTGGTGTGTTATTTTTAAATAACGTATACCCCGATATTTTCAAAGAAATTCGACATTTAATCAGTTTCCCTGTCATTTTAATGGCAATTGGTGCTTAC
>CAYGIY010000164.1:0-2438 GCA_964350055.1 uncultured Erysipelothrix sp. | reverse complement strand
GTGTTTTATAGAGTCTTTCATTTTCATAGTTAACGTTTAGAAGTTCCTACTACAATATTAACATAACCTAAATCATCTCAACAGTCTCATAATGACTTTAAGATTAGATTATAATAAACATAGAGAATATGCAATAAAGAAAGCAATTCAGGTCAAGTATAATACACATCAATAAAGTATGATGACAAGGTGAGGTAGAAAATGCTCAAATGGGAAAAGATTGAGTTGGTTCAACACATTCAGGATTATGTGACTAAGCAGATCCATCAGAAGATATCGCTGCATGATATTTCAAAGGCAGTAAATTATTCACAATGGCATTGTGCGCGTGTGTTTAAAGATGTCGTTGGGATTTCTATTTTCAACTACATACGTGATCTTAGATTAACCAATGCTGCAAAAATGATTGCAACCGGTGAAAACAGAATTGTTGATGTTGCTTTTGAGTTTGTATTTGATTCACATGAAGGATTCACGCGGGCATTCACTAAGAAGTTTGGTGTGTCTCCGAAAACATTTCGACGTGAAAAAACACCAATAAACTATTTTATTCCCTATCGCATGAAAGATTATTACCTTCATCTTCAAAAAGGAGAAATAGAAATGGATAAGAAAGTATCGACCGTGTTTACTCAGGTTATTGAAAGACCAAAAAGAAAACTAATCATAAAAAGAGGAATTAAAGCAACTCATTATTTTGAGTATTGTGAAGAAGTTGGTTGTGATGTATGGGAGATTTTAGTAGACATTAAAAACACATTGTATGAACCTGCTGGATTTTGGTTACCAGAGCATCTCATTAAGAAAAACACATCAAAGTATGTTCAAGGAGTTGAAGTTGATCACAATTATCAAGGTGATATCCCAGATGGATTTGAAATCATTGAACTACCACCTTGTAAAATCATGGTATTTCAAGGCGAACCATATGATGATGAAAAATTTCAAGATGCTATTGGTGAGGTTTGGGAAGCGATTAATAGCTTCAATCCAAATCACTATGGGTATCAATGGGATGATGAAGCAGGACCAAGATTTCAATTAGAACCTCAAGGTTATCGAGGGTACATTGAAGGTAGACCTGTTATAGAAGTCTAAAACATGGTGTAAACCATGTTTTTTGGTGCGTTTACATTGAGTCGTTTATCTCGTATGATAATGTCAAGGTGACTTTATGAGAATAACAAAGACAACAGAAATTAGCTTATTTTACAAACGATGCAAAACGAATATCAGCAATGATTATAAAAATGATTTTCTTGGTGTTTACGTGAATAAAGAAAACGAAAAAGAAATTCAACAAGCGCTGTCTAAGGCAAAATTTGGTGAATTTATTAAACCAAAACAAGAATGGCCTTCACTATTTATATCAACAGAATCCTTTGTAAGGAGCCCATATCACCAGCATGTCAAGATTGATCATATTGAAGATGATGACATCACATTCCTTTATGAGTGGATTTCGGCAAATCAATTATTCAATGCTTCTAGTATCATTTATGATGAAAAAAGAGAACTAAATGATTGGATGCAACTAAGAGCACTAGATCAGCCTTATCAAGCAACGGTGCTCAAAATCAAAGATGATATTTGGATGTTGGATGTTCCAGGAGAGTCAAATACCATGGATCCTTTTGCGAAAAAAGCAAAAGGTGATGTCCTAGTTTTTGGTTTAGGTATTGGCTATTTTGTATACATGGCAATGGAAAATCCAAATGTGAAATCAATTACTGTTATTGAAAAGGATAAAAAGATCATTGATTTATTTATGACGCACTTATACCCTCAGTTTCCAAAAGATATTGAACTACATGTGATTTGTGAAGATGCATTTAATTACTTCAATCACCAACAACTAAAAAAGTATGATTATGTGTTTGTCGATATTTATCAATCAAGTGATGATGGCATTTTGATAATTGAGAAGTTGCTTGAACAATATCTACCACCTTTAAATCTGGTTGATTTTTGGATTGAGTCTTCTTGCTTTGAGTTTATTCCAGCATTAATCATGTTTTACTTTGAAGCAATTACTTACAATAAAGAAATTGGTCATCAAGATCCTTTCTATCATCGTATCATGATGAAAATTAGTCAGTACTTTGATAAACAAGACATAACCATAGATAACGTAGATTACTTAAAAGACATGATGTACGATCGTGAAGTCATTTGCAAAATCCTATCAACTCATCTAGAGTAGTCATATCTTAAGGATTGGTTTCTTATTTTGGCATGAAGCCACATTGTCAATGTTAAAACACGAATGATTGATATCATCACATTCAAAACGATCGTGAAAGTAGAAGAAAGGTTGTTTATCAAAAGGTTTTATGATTGAGACAATACGCATGATGTGATTGACTCTTTAAACAGATGATGAGTTATTGTATGTTTAAATATCTGCACTAATTGATTGCATACCTATACTATTGATA
>CAYGIY010000163.1:0-2459 GCA_964350055.1 uncultured Erysipelothrix sp. | reverse complement strand
TAAAAGTAGCGACAAGAATCTTTCATTACCTAAAGTAAAAGCAGGTTTGCAACTTCAATTACTTACTTATCTTGTTGTTGCTGATTCACTATTTGAGACAAAACCTTCTGGAGCCTTTTATTTCTCTTTTTTAAACCAAACGCTGGATATTGCACAACAAAGAATATTTAAAAATGAAATTATTAATCATTCAGAAGATGACTTCTATGAGTCATTCATTAAAAAACATAAATTATCAGGATGGTTTGTTAATGAAGATGCAAGTATGTATCGTAGTGGCCGATATGTCAAACACATTTCAAAATCATTTAAAGTAACTAAACAAGGATTGTTTGATTTTGAAATACTCACTAATTTTCTAGTCCATTTGTATACCTACTTAAGTGAAGAACTTAAACAAGGAAAGATTGAACGAAACCCTGTTCAAGGTGCTTGTGACTACTGTGAGTTTAAACATATTTGCATCTTTAAAGGAAGTTATAAGAAGCTTCAAGATTTCGGCGAACAATTCGATAAATTAAAAGGAGTTTAACATGCTTGAGAAAAATACTGAAATCACCAATATTGCAATCCATACACTTAACAAAAATATTCTTGTTAGTGCATCTGCTGGTGCAGGAAAAACAAAACTGTTGATTGATCGCTTGATTAAACGAATTATGATTGACCGTATTGATGTAACCAAAATATTAGCGTTGACATTTACAGAAGCGGCAGCAAGTGAGATGAAACATCGCTTAAGAAGTGAAGTTTCAAAAAAAGTAAATAAGACAAATGATGCGTTTTTAAAAACGCAATTATCATTAATTGAAACAGCCTCAATTTCCACCATTCATTCATTTTGTTTGTCTATTATTAAGGATTACTCCTATGTGTTACACCTTGATCCAGAAATAGTTAACAATCTACTTGATGAGGCAACTAAAAAAAGTACTTTTGATCAATGCTTAGAACAAGTCATTCGTGAAGCTATCGTATTAAATAGTCCAAGTTTCAAGCAACTAGTCACAGTGCTGTGTGAACGATCAGAGAATTTCGATCCTCTTAAAAAGGCAATATTATCTGTTTATAACGTTCGAAATTCGAAAGTAAATCCCTCTATTTGGGACAAACATGTTTTGTCTTATTATCAAAAGGTGAAAACATTCAAAGACCTCCCAACAGATTTGAAACAACTTCTAAAAGAAGATTATTTAATGGATTTAAATCAACTTCTTGTTCCTATCAGAATGATACTTGCCGATGATAATTTGAATTTTGAAGAAGAAAATCATCACGCATGGAATACAATTTCAACTTTTCTTATGGAAAGTGAATCACTAATTAAGCAAGATTTATTAGATAAAGCCAACCATTTAATATATCGTGCAGCAGAAGTCAAAACAAAGAACATAAAAGATGCAGATAAGTATAACGAATTGAGAAAACAATTTAATGATTTGTTGAAAAAACAAGCAGGAAAATATTTCAGTGAAAAAACCATGTTAGAGGATTTAAGTCAACAAGAGCCAATCATTGAACAATTGCTCTTACTTGGTCAGAAACTTAGTGATGCATACACGTATGCCAAAAAAACACAAAAAGTTATGGATTATGATGATATGGAAAAATATGCTTTTGCTATTCTTTCAAATAGGACATTTAATATTAACAAAATTTATCAAACATTGTATGAAGATGTATTGGTTGACGAATTTCAAGATACAAATGACATTCAACATGAAATCATAAAAGAAGTAAGCCGAGATGATAATGTTTTTCGCGTTGGCGATGTTAAGCAATCAATTTATCGTTTTAGAAATGCGAAACCACAATTGATGCGCGATTTAGCAGCAACAAGACACCCAAACAACATTCTATTATTTTTACCAAATAACTTTCGATCAAGTGAAGATATAGTTCAGTTTAACAATTTTGTTTTTAGCCATTTGATGAATATTCAACCTTTTGATGATCGCTACTTAGAAAATGACCATGTCAGTATCGGAAGATTACAACAACGCTCCAAAGGAAAGCCTGTTGAGCTACACATGATTGACTTTAATTTGCCAGCTGAACAATTTGCATACAAAGATGAAGATGATGAAGAAGAAAATACAGAATCAGTGATTGAATATGAAGAAACAACGATGGAGGGACTACTAAAAGCAAGACATATTGCGAGTCAAATGTTGCTATATAAAAAACAAGGCTATCAATTCAAGGATATGTGTGTCTTAGTCAGAACTCATAAAACCAAATCATTTCTAAAAGAAGTGTTTGATGAAACCAATATTCCATACTTTATTGATACTAAGAGTGGATTCTATAACTCACAAGCAATACAGGATGTTTTAGCTTTTTTTAGAGTTCTTCTTAATTTTAATGATGAAATATCACTCACCGGGCTAAGTACAAGTGCATTTTTCCAACTCACTTTTGATGATTTATCAAAAATTGCTTTATATAAAAAAGAACAT
>CAYGIY010000162.1:0-2556 GCA_964350055.1 uncultured Erysipelothrix sp. | reverse complement strand
GATAGTATCTATTCAATATTAAAAGAAAAAGTAAGTGAAGGCGTTGATGTGCGCTTAATTTATGATGATTTTGGATCAATTGAATTACCTAATGATTTTATCTTAAAAAATAATACTGCAGGAATAAAAACAGTTGTGTTTAATCCGATGAGACCGATGCTTGCCATTTTTATGAACAATCGAAATCATAGAAAAATATGTGTCATTGACGGTCAAGTTGGGTTTGTTGGGGGTATTAATATTGCTGATGAGTATATTAATGCCATCACGCGTTTTGGTCATTGGAAAGATAGTGCAGTGATGATTACAGGTGAAGCTGTTTGGAGTTTAACCGTTATGTTTTTAACCTTTTATAATTCCATAACAAAACAATCGGAAGACTTAATGAAATTTAAACCTCATTATGATGTATGCGAGCCTGATGGGTTTGTTCAACCATTTGCAGATAGTCCAACAGATGATGAATCTGTGGGTGAAACAGCTCATATCAATCTCATTAATTATGCAAAGAAATACTTATATATTCAAACCCCTTATCTTGTGATTGGACATAACATTCTTACAGCACTGACAACTGCTGCAAAAAATGGTGTGGATGTGAGACTAATGTTGCCATATATTCCTGATAAATGGTATGTGCAAAGTGTCACCCGTTCTAATTATGAAGAGCTATTAAAAGCTGGTGTGAAAATATTTGAGTACAAACCTGGCTTTATTCATGCCAAAACAATGGTAAGTGATGATACTTGTGCCATCATCGGTACCACCAATATGGATTTTCGAAGTTACTACATGCACTTTGAATGTGGAATATTATTCATTAATAGTCAAGCAGTACTTCAAGTGAAACAAGATTTTCTATTTACACAACAAGAATGTGTTGAAGTGACACTTAAACAAGTGCAAAGTGTGAATGTATTTGTTAGAATAACAAGAGCAGTGTTAAATTTATTTAGCGCACTATTATAAAGAGGATATTATGACTAAAATTGGGTTAGTATTAGAAGGTGGTGGACTACGTGCTGCCTACACCGCAGGTATATTGGCATGGTTTATTGAACATGAGATTGAATTTGATTTTGTCGTTGGCATTTCTTCTGGTGCATTACTTGAAGCACCATTTGTTGTCAAAGATAAGAAAACATTACGAGAACTGGCAGTTGTTTTTGCTGGTAGAAAAGAGAACATTGGATGGGTCCCACTATTTAGAGAAGGTGCACCTGTAGGTTACAATTTTCTTTTTAATGAAATCATCAATAAAAAGCTGAAATTATCTGCAGAAAAAGTTCGGCAAGCGACCACGCCATTTGAGATGGGTGTCTATGATTTATTTGCAAGTGAAACATTATGGCTTACAAATAAGGATTTAGATGATCAATGGAAATTGATTCAAGCGGCATGCACACTGCCAATTGCTGGACGTGCGGTGTGGATTAATAACAGACGTTACTTGGATGCAGGGTTAACATCAATGATTCCAATTAAGCGTTCGATTAATTTTGGTTGTGAAAAGCACATCGTGGTGACGACCAAAACAGATGATTTTGAAAGAAAGCCGAATCATCCCTTGATGCAATTCATACTAGATTTGATGTATATTCGTTATCCCAAAATGAGACGAGAGTTTCGCGAACGAACCGGCGTTTACTACAAGGAAAAAGCACAGGTTGAAGCACTTGTAAAAGAAGATAAAGCCATATTCTTAAAACCATCCAAGGATATTGGTGTTAAACGTTTCTCGGGTGATCCAGAACAATTGCAACGTTTATACGATTTGGCATATCAAGATATGAATGATCAACAAGATAAAATTTATCAATTCACAAACAAAAAATAAGAGCTTCGGCTCTTATTTTACTTGAATAAACTCCAAGGGTAGTCAGTGGGTAATGGAAGTTGAAATATTTTATTTTCTTTTGTTGTTGGATGCGTAAACTCAAGATAAGTAGCAACTAGAGCAATGTCTTGACCCTTTTTGGCATTTTTATTGTATCGATGATCATTTACAATTGGGGTACCCCGTGTTGCCATTTGAACACGAATCTGATGTGATCGTCCACTATGCAATACGATATGACATAGACTTAATGATTGATGAGTGTCAACGGATATTACATTCAGCTGAGCTTTTTTGCCATCTTTTGACACAATGGTTTGATTGAGTTTAGGATCTTTCTTTAAATAATCAACATAGAGACCTAGCTTAGGAATTCCTTCAACCACACAATGGTAGTGTTTGATTATCTTTTGCTCTTGTATTTGTTTGCTCATGCGTGCAGCAGCTTTTGATGTTTTTGCTAAAACCATCAAACCACTGACCGGACGATCTAAGCGATGTAAAAGACCTAAATAGACGTTGTTTGGTTTATTGTATTTATCTTTGAGGTATTGTTTTGTTGCTGTGGCTACATCAAGATCATGACTCTCATCCATTTGCGAGGGCATGTGTTTGGGTTTGTTTATGACAAGGATGTGATTATCTTCGTATATTACTTCAATGGTTGCCATATGCCACTTACTCCAGCGGGTAACACCATGGATTGATCTTGATAGGTG
>CAYGIY010000161.1:0-2612 GCA_964350055.1 uncultured Erysipelothrix sp. | reverse complement strand
TTACAACTAAATCAATCAATCAACTTGGAGCAATCCATTGTTTTTCATTTAACGAAAGTACTTAAGACTAAACCAAAAACGATCATTCGTTTGGTTGATTACAATGGTCAAGGATACTTGAGTGAACTCAATCATAATTGTACCCAAGCATTAACACTCAAACCAATTAACGATAAAAAGGACGCACATCATGAAGTGACACTCATTATGTCTCTTATTAAAAAAGAGCGATTTGAGTGGACTATTCAAAAAGCAACCGAACTTGGTGTCAGTAAAATCATCATGCTTGAAACATCACGCTGTGTTGTTAAACTTGACTCAAAAGATACGGATAAGAAGTTGTTGCGCTACTTTTCAATTGCCAAAGAAGCAGCCGAGCAATCGCATCGATTGACGATTCCTAAAATTGAAGGCCCTATAAATATTAATCAACTCGATCACTATCTATCAGATGTTAACTATGTGTTTTATGAGAATACTGATCCCAATAATCGGCCATTATTACCTAAGAGTATGACTTCTTATAGTGTTATCATTGGTCCTGAAGGTGGATTTAGTGAGGATGAAATTGCTAAAATAGAAGCCTTAGGTTTTATACAAGCAAGTTTAACCCATCGTATTTTGCGTTCTGAAACAGCTGCGATGATGGCATGTGTATTGTGTGGAGGATAACATGAGTAAAACGATTCAAGAGTTTTTGGAAAAATTTCATAAGCAATCCCTGGTGAAAGGTGTTTTTGCAAAAGATAATAAACGTAAACTAGATGTCATCAATACGCATGAGAAAATATTTTCGTGTGATCATGAACTGCATGCATTGATGCTAGATGTTTACTACCAATCCACTATCAATAAAAATATGATTCAACAGGCTTATGAAAAAACAAGAAATAATGTTTTTGATATATGGCAAAATTTGAACAACAACCAGAAAAACCATTTGCTAAATGTGGAATTATCACCACTATTTGATCAACTGCCACACTTCACTTTTAATGAAACAACGGTTTACGTTGCCTTTTTTGATGAGCTGTTTAATGCACTCATCGATAAAAGAACAGCAATTTTTGAGTTACCACAATTCTTTAAATTGTATAAGTCTTATAAAGGCAGTGTGATTGCTCCTGAACATTATGAACATCATCCATTTTTAAATGGTTTTAGTGAATGCTTGGTACCATATTATGATCACGAAGTAATCATGTTGTATCATCCTAAGGTGCATGTGTTTTATGTGTTGAAAAATTTCCAAATGATCACACGATTGCCATTTTCGATGCAAACAACATATTTACTTGATGATTTAAAAACACTAGCTAACCACATCAACAATAAGGATATCCCTCTGATTAAAGCATGGTTGATAGAAAATCAAGCGCTTTCATTACGAGCCAGTAAAGCAACAAGTAAGAAGTCATTTAAAAAAATAGAGAAGTGTTAGCTGATATGAAAACCTTTGCAATTGCTACATTAGGCTGTAAAGTCAACTCAGTTGAATCAGACCGTTATATTCAAGTGATGAAACAAGCGGATATGCAGCAAGTTGATTTTAAAGAATCAGCCGATACTTATATTATCAATACATGTGCCGTTACTCATGCTGCTGCAGCTAAATCAAGAAAAAAAATTGCTGCTGCAATTAAAGCAAATCCAAATGCAAAAATTGTTGTTGTGGGATGTTCTTTAGCAGCTGATTTTGATAACATCAAACGTTTTAGTGAGATTGATACGATGATATTTCAAGATGACAAAGAACGATTCGATGAAATTGTGCTCAAACAACGTTTTTTGAAGGATTTAAGCAAAAAGGGTCAATCTAAAACACGAGCGTTTATGAAAATTCAAGACGGATGTGAACAGTTTTGTTCATTTTGCATCATTCCGATAGCAAGAGGAAAAGAAGTTTCAGTTAATCATCAAGAATTAATTGAAACCGCAAAACAATTTGTCCAAGCAAATCACCAGGAAATTGTGTTGACTGGTATTCATATTGGAAAATATGGGATTAAAAACGATACGTCATTATTACAGTTGTTACAAGATTTGGTGAAGATAGAAGGACTTAAACGGATTCGGATTTCTTCTATAGAAATTACAGAACTGCATTTTGATTTAATTGAATTTATTAGTCAACAACCAAAAATAGCGAATCACTTACACATACCGTTACAATCTGGAAGCGATCGAGTACTATCGGCAATGAACCGTCCATATACAGTTGCACAATTTAAAGATAAGATTGACATGATAAAACACATAATACCTAATGTTGCCATCAGTGGTGATGTCATTGCTGGATTTGTCAATGAAAGTGAAGAAGATTTTGTAGATACAATGGCAACTATTGAAACAATAGGATTTAGTTTTATGCACGTATTTCCTTATTCTAAGCGAAAAAACACAAAAGCAGCGCAGATGGAACCACATCTTGATCCATCATTGATAAAGGAAAGAGCAAAAAAGCTCGTGGATCAATCCAAGCGTTTAAAACACATGTTTTATCAATCATACTTAAACAAACAAGTGACTGTTTTGTTTGAACATTCTACAAAACAAGGCATGTTTGGTCATAGCGAACACTATCTACCTGTTGTTGTCGATTCGAGTGATAT
>CAYGIY010000160.1:0-2613 GCA_964350055.1 uncultured Erysipelothrix sp. | reverse complement strand
GAATAACGAAGCAATCACAAAAAAAATCGCAATCATTAACCCAAGTTTTGCTGTTGATTTTAGTTTCATTTCTAATCCCCTCTATCATAAATATTACTGATGAATCCTAACTACTCAATGTTTATTAAATTGTAATCAATAATCAGTAAAACATCAACCGGATTCATCTTTTTCACTTAGTAATTTACCATAATTAAGTTAAACAATTAATTTATCACCACTTCATGCTATATAAATCACTCTTTATGATACAATACTGAAAATGGAGAGAAATATGCTGCGAAAAAGTACTCAAAAAGACGTTACTATCATCTGCAATCTTTATGATGAAGCCATCAATGACCTTAGAATCAAACAAGTTGACCAATGGCAAAACAATTACCCTAACAAAGAAACATGCCTATATGACATTAATCATGGCTATAGTTATGTGTATTGTCTTGAAGATGTTGTCATTGGTACTGTTGCATTGATATTTGGACATGAATCCGATTATGACATCATCAATCAAGGAGCTTGGTTAAACACACATCCCTACGCCACCATTCATCGATTAGTGGTAAGTCAATATTTTAAAGGCAAACACATCGCTTCTTTGATGCTAAAACAAATTGAAGCGATGTGTGTTGCACAAAACATGTTTAATATAAGGGTTGATACACATCATGATAATGTTGCCATGCAGCGATTCCTGTTAAAAAACGGTTTCATTATTTGTGGTGTTATTTATCTAAAAGACAAAGCCAAACGGCTCGCATATCAAAAAATACTGAAATGATTAGGGTTGCATTGCCATGACACAGTTGCGACCATTTTCTTTAGCTTGATATAGCAATGAATCAGCAATTTGCAAACAATCCTCAATGGTTTGTTCTGATTGCAGATTCTTAAAATAGCCACCAATACTCACCATGACATTTATTTTTTTATTTTGATATATGATTTTAGTTTCTTCGATAGCCAATTTTAAGCGTTCAGCTTTATCGATTAATGTTCATCATGAGTTCATTTCCATAAATAACGCAAATTCTTCACCCCCATATCGAATCACCAAATAGATGACCATATGTATCATTAATCTGTTTGAAATGATCAATATCCACCATTAATACCCCTAACCCAAAAGACTGATTATTAAAAACATCACTAAGTGATTGATTTAAACTGAGTCGATTCAATAAATTGATAAGATAATCTGTATTGGCTACTAACTCAAGTTGATTTCGTGCATTTTTTGCAATAATCTCATAGTATATCCCCATTTGTCATCATATTACATTTTGGTAGAATTATTCTCAACTAATATAATCTTGATTCAGATTATTCTAAGTAATGGATTAAAGCAAGGCACGTCACATAAGTTGTCTATATCAAGTCATAGCTATGATATAATTGGATTATGAATAAACCCACCGAACCATATTGCAGAAAAATTGAACAAGCTTTCACTATTTTAGGTCAACGATGGAATGGTTTGATTTTGCATGCTTTACTTCACGGGCCAAAACGATTTCATGATTTGGAAATGACAATCCCAAACATCAGTGCACGCATGTTGACTCTGCGTTTAAAAACACTTGAACAAAATCACCTTATCGAAAAGCAAGATCATCTGTATTGTCTAACAAACAAAGGTACTGAACTTAATGATGTCATGGAAAGCCTACGCCAATGGATTTCAAAGTACGAGTAACTTAAATCAATAATGACAACCAATTACATGAAAAAGTATCCATCGCTGGATACTTTATTTTTTAGGTACCGTTTCCCAATCCTTAAGAAACTTTTCAATACCAATATCTGTTAATTTGTGTTGTGTCATTTGTGCAATTACCTTATAGGGGACTGTCGCAATATGGGCACCAATTTTTGCTGATTGCAACACATGGTAAGGGTTTCTAATACTTGCTGCAATGATTTCTGTATCAATATCATGAATCATAAATATCTCCACAATATCATAAAGCAAAGACATGGCATCTTCTCCAATATCTTCAAGACGTCCTAAAAATGGGCTCACATAAGAAGCACCTGCTTTTGCAGCTAATAATGCTTGTTGTGCTGTAAACACCAATGTGACATTTGTTTTGATGCCTTTTTGATGTAGTGCTTTAACAGCTTTTAATCCTTCTTGAGTTATTGGTAGTTTTACAACAATGTTCTTATGGATTTTCGCAAGTTCTACCCCTTCTGCAATCATCCCTTCACTATCTAAACTGACGGCTTCTGCACTGATTGGACCATCAACAATACCAACTATCTCTTTGACAACTTCAACAAAATCTCTTCCCTCTTTGGCAATAAGTGAAGGATTGGTCGTCACACCTTGAATCACACCCATTTCATTCGCTTTTTTTATCTCTTCAATATTTGCAGTATCAATAAATAGTTTCATAACTTACCTCCAACCCCATTATATCATAACCCATATAATCACTCGATGATCAACTGCAACAAGTATCGTATTGTGATTTTTAATATTATCGTAACAATCATTTTTTGCATCTGTTTTCTTCAATTACAATTACACCACTAAACAGTCGACTTATTGACTATAACACTTATTTTGAACTTGTGAGCAAATCGCTATACTTTCGCACTTTAGCTTAGTAT
>CAYGIY010000159.1:0-2636 GCA_964350055.1 uncultured Erysipelothrix sp. | reverse complement strand
GTTATGTATATCAATTAAAATAGAGAATATTGAAGAATCTGCAAGTGTACAAGCGCCATTTTATTTGATTATGTTATTACTTTATTATGGAACTCTGGCAATAAATTCCTATCAACACATGCAGCTAGGCATTGGCAAATACCTATCATATGTTCCTGGGATTTCTATGCTTTTGATGCCATTAAGAATATTTTATTATGAATTGCATTGGTCTGAGACTGTATTTTCGATCACATTAGCATCTCTATTTTTGTATGGAGGTTATCACATTGGATTTCGATATTATTACCAAGAACTGACTAATAAAAAAGCAACTTGATTGTGAAATCACAAAGTATTTATGTACAAAAAACACGCTAATTCACAAGGAAATTTGACGTTTTGTGAAAAGTGAATTATTTAACAAGTTTGTGTTGACTTTAAAAATACCGAGCGATATAATCGAGATTGTAAAGGAGGAAAAACTATTACATGAAAAAATTATTAATTTTAATTGCAGTGGGATTATTAGTATTAGCAGGTTGTACACCTACAGATGAACCAACTCCAACAGTATATAAAGTTGGTACAGCAAGCTACACATCTGTTTCACCAAGAGCATTCAATGCAGAAACAGGTGTTGAAGGACGTATTCAAGTCAATACATATTATGCTACAGTAGCTTTAGATGCAGATGGTAAATTTGTATATGTATTCATTGACACAGCTCAAAACAATGGGACTTTCGACGAAGAAGGAAATGTTGTTACGGCAGAAGCTATTCCTACAAAGAAAGAACGAGGAGATGCTTACGGCATGAAAACACGTTCTGAAATTGGAAAAGAATGGTACGAGCAAATTGCTGCTCTTGAAGCTTGGATGATTGGACAAACACTTGCTGAAGTTAAAGCAGTTCCAACAAAAGTTGTTGATGATGCACACCAGTTTGTTCCAGATCATGAAGATCTAACATCAAGTGTAACAATCACAATTGAAGGTTACTTAAAAGTTGTTGAAAAAGCAGTTGCAAACGCAGTTGAAGTTGAAGACGTTGCAAAAGTAGGAGCAGGTTCCTACGTAAAAGTTAGCGGACGTGACTTTAACCCTGATACAGATGTAGCTGGACGCATTCAATCTAACGTAACGTTTGCGGGTGTTGCTTTAGATGCTGATGGTAAAATTTTATATGTGTTTATTGATACAGCACAAAACCAAGGAACATTCGATGGTGAAGGTGCAATTGATGTAGCAGAAGCTAGTCCATCTAAAAAAGAGCGCGGCGATGCTTATGGCATGAAAACACGTTCTGAAATTGGACAAGAATGGTATGAGCAAATCGCAGCATTAGAAGAATACATTGTTGGCAAGACTCCAGCAGAAGTTAAAAACATTCCGACGAAAGTTGTTGACGATGCACACCAACATGTACCTTCAGGTGACGATTTAACATCATCTGTTACAATCACAATCGAAGGATATCAAGGCGCAGTTGACAAAGCAGCAACAAACGCTATTGCAATTCCTTAATCGGTAAAACTAAGAGAGCTCTAAGAGCTCTTTTTTTATTGAATTATGTTGAGACAAATGATAATCTTATACTCATATGAAAAACATCAATTGGCAAACTATTGTTTATGGTATTAAAATGAGTATCCCAATCTTTGTTGGGTATCTTTTTTTAGGATTCTCTTATGGTCTATTAATGCAACAACAAGGTTTAGCTCTTATTTGGACTGCATTAATGAGTGTGTTTGTTTTTGCTGGGGCATTACAGTATGCAGCCCTACCACTTCTGACGAGTTCATTTAATCCGATTACACTTTTTGTCCTTGCAATAAGCATTAATATCCGACATGTTTTTTATGGGCTATCCATTTTCAGTAAATACAAGAATAAAGGTTGGAAAACCCCTGTTCTAGTCTATACAATGGCAGATGAAGCTTTTTCAATTAACTCATCAACATCAATACCTAAAGGCATCGATCAAACTCAATTTTATATGACAGTTAGTTTGTGTGGATACAGTTACTGGGTCATGTTTACAATACTTGGGCATATATTCTCAAACCATATTAATATTACGATAAAAGGCTTGGAATTTGTTTTACCTGCACTTTTCTTTGCGCTGTTTTTGAATTTATGGAAAAACAAAGCATATAGGGAAATCATGCTTCTTGGTGTTTTTGCAGCATTAATTTCACGTATTTTTATTGATAACTACTTTTTTATATTGGTTGCTATGATAATCATTTTTATCGGCTTGATCATCTCTACAAGAAAAGAGAAAAGCCATGAGTAATTTGGAACGTTTACTAAGTGTTATGATCATGATGAGTGCAACAATGACAACTCGGTTTTTGCCGTTTCTGTTCTTTAAAAAAGAGTTATCACAAAAAACAAAGACAATTGCAGCATTGTTACCGTATGCAACAATGGGTTTGCTTGTTGTGTATGCTTTAAAGGATTCATTTAAAAGCGAAAACTATTTTGGTGTTATTGAAGTCATTGGCTTGATGATGATTGCTATTACTTATAAAAAAACAGACCATATTTTAATGAGTATTGGTAGCGGATTACTATTGTATTTGTTGATCGTAAAAGATTTCTAAATCTAATCATTTCTTTTCTTTATGATTTTAGAAATTTGGTAGTATTTT
>CAYGIY010000158.1:344-2657 GCA_964350055.1 uncultured Erysipelothrix sp. | reverse complement strand
CATTTTCGACCCTATTTCAGTAATATGTTCTTTATAGACAAGAACATCGCCTTCTTGTTGGAAAAACAAGACAATTAGAATTCCCATATTATTTTTTCCAATACCCCAAGCATTGAACAACTCAGTGGTATTGATGTCTCCGACACTACCTTCATAAGTGAGAACAACTACTTGACTTCCTGCAATCATATTGTTTTCGTACTCTTCTTCTAATGAGTCTTCATATAGTTCCATGCTATAATTTAGTATTGTCCATTTTGTTGCATTCAATAATGCATTTGCATGATCATTGATGTAAAACTCTTCTGTTTCTGCAATGGAAGGATTTGATCTTGGTTGACAACCAGAAAGCAGAAAAATCAAAATAGATACAAGACTAATCGTTACTATTTTCCGTAAAGCATGCATATAACACTAATTAAATGTAGGCAATTGCGTATTATAGTTGCTTACATTGTATGGAGTATATGGTGTTCTAGTTCCGACAAACAAATTGTTTGGAAATTGTTGAATATGGTTGTTATAAGATGATACATATCCATTATAGAGTATAATAGCATTGGTTACAACATTTGTTGATGCACTAAACTCTGACATAAATCCTGCATATAAATTAACAGTGTTATAAGAGGATGGATTATCTTCCATATATGAAACTAAAGTGATAAATGTTCCATCAATGGTTGTAGCAGCTTCATTTGCTGCGGCTACATTACCAGCAGCGATTGCATCAGCAAATGCAGTTCGGGCTGCCATGATTGTATCAAGATATCCTTGCACTGTAGAATTTGCTCCCTCGATTGCATCAATGAATGCACCAACTTTTTCATATCGAGCAGATAATGTCGCATGAACATTTCCTTGTTGTTCTAAAATAGCATTATTTTTTTGAATTGCACCATTGTATGCATTGACCCATGTGAAACCAAGCGTAAGACCTAAAAAAACAAATAATCCTAAAATAGCGAGTGTAATTTTTTTCATCTAGTACACTAATCCTTTCTGTTCACGAATGATGAACTTAGTAATATTATATTCTTGCTTGATATCAAAAGCAATGAGTTGGATAAAATACTTCGTGTAAAATAGTTTTGGGTAAATACAAAAAGGAACCTCTGTGATATAATAAGTTCGCCAAAACCACACAGGAGGTCCCCATGTATATTTTACCACAAACTTACATCGATGTAATCAAAAATTCTCTTAAAACTGCGTTTACCAATCTTACACTCGATCATATTCAGTTTTCTTCATTGTCTCATATCTTCTTATCTCTCAGTGAAACACTATCACAAACCATTCGAGAGGCTATGATCAAAGCATTTGAATCGATTGACGCAACATACTATCAAGATAGTTTACGAAAGCAAATGTATGAGTCAAAAGGAAAACGACCTCGTCGTATTATGACAATCTTTGGCGAGATTTCGTTTGACCGTTATTACTATGTTTCTTACGCCACTGGAAAAGGATTCTACTATCTAGATCATGCGTTATCCTTACCAATGTATGATTATTACGATCCTTGTATTAAGGCCATGGTATTATCGAAATGTGCAGATCATCCCTATGCGATGAGTGCGAAGTTGGTGATGGAACAAATCGGTTATCAGATCGGTCAAACCAAGTTAGAATCGTTTTCTACTATGACTCGTCAAACGGTGTACAACATCATAAAACGATTTGATACCCAAGCACTTCTATCTGTGATCCCAGAAGCACCTCTCATATCTTCTGATACCATTTATATTCAATTAGATGAAAAATATGTGCCTTTACAGGATAAAACAAGCTCTAAATCAAAGCAAATGGTGAAATTAGCTGTTATTTACACCTCAAAGCATTGTACACATAAGAAACGTTTCGCCTTAGAGAATCGTTTTGTATTAACATCTCTAGAAAATTCTCATGCGTTCTCGGAAGAGATTCTTTCATTCTTAGATGAACACTTTGATCTAAACCAGGTAGAAAACCTTGTGATTACAGGGGATGGTGCTCTTTGGATCAAACAAATGAAGCATTATTTAAGGTTCCGTAAAAACTTACGGATTACCTATATTTTAGATCGATTCCATACACAACAAGCTATCAATCACATTACTACGATTGATTCCATTAAACGCGTCTTACGTCGATTAATCATGAGACGTAAGAAAAAACGATTTAAAGAGGTTGTTGAGCTCTTAATGAATGATAATCCTGATCGACGTGATACCATTCAAGAAAAACTCGATTACATCTTATCCAACTGGCATAGTATTCAAAACCAATACCTTTCCATCTTTCTTGGTTGTTCCGTAGAAGGTCATATTT
>CAYGIY010000158.1:0-334 GCA_964350055.1 uncultured Erysipelothrix sp. | reverse complement strand
CTTTGTTCACTTCAAGACCAAAAGCTTATTCCATCGCTCATCTTGAAAAATTATCAGTGATACGTTCATTTAAATCAAATAAACAAGATGTTCAAACAATGATTCTTAATCATTATACCTCGTATCGAGATTGTATCCCCACCGGTAATCCGTTTAAACAAGAATCAACTGCGAATGTTCCTTACTTGACAAATGGTAAGAAATCCTTTGTTTTTACAGCTTTAAAACATTTGTCTCATAACCAATCTTTATGCAAACTATGATTATATCACTTTTATCCCAAAACTATTTGACACTACCCCAAGGTGTTACATAGAAATAGCCACCAGTATAC
>CAYGIY010000157.1:0-2663 GCA_964350055.1 uncultured Erysipelothrix sp. | reverse complement strand
GAAAGTTACTTTCTAATTGTTTAGGTATAACTTTCATTTGTGCCATTGAAATTTTCATGTTACCTCACCTCAATTATATGAGCAAACTAACCTTATGTCTATTGATTGCGTCGTTGTCTGACAATCTCAAAAGCAATCACAGCAGTTGCAGATACAGAACTTAAGGCGATCTTAACATTGGAGTCGTATAAAATATGCACCAACATATCACTGGCTTCGATTACATCTTTTGATAAACCTCTTCTTTCTCCACCAACACACAAGCACGTCTTATCTGAGTATTGATGCTGATCATAAGAAATGGATAAATGCGAGCGTAGAGCACTGACCACTTGGTAACCTCTTGATTTAATCTTTTCAAGTTGTAGTTTAAAATTATCGGTTCTTACCCAAATCAATGCATCGCTTGCTCCTGCAGAGGCTTTTAGTATCGTAGCTTCACTATCTTGATAATCACGATCGTTGGTAATAACTGCGACAAACCCGGCGGCTGCACAAGTTCTTAACATCATGCCTAAGTTATACGGATCTTCAACACCTTCTACTAACAGCACATTCCCTTGATTTATATCTTCTATTGTTTCATTGAATCGATAATCCACATCAGCAATCACACCACCATGAGTTCGTCCAATTGCGATTTCATTGATTGTTTCTTTACTTTTGTATTCAAAGTGGATGTTGTTTTTGTAACATAAGTGTTTAATATACTGAATGTCCTTGGATTTTTTTCCTTCCGAAATCAGAACATTGTTTATTGTTCTTTTTTTATTTTCAATAGCTGCTTTTACTGAGAGTGATCCTTCAATAATCATTTTTTTATCTTTCTAATAAAGTCCTTCTCTTGAACTTCAAAAGGGACTTTAATTTTAACAACTTCCATCGGTTTAAATACACGATTGACTTGTTCTTCATTGCTATCATAAATCTCAGTCACAACAAATTGCAAATTTTCATGATTTGGTCCGAATACTTCACACATCATCCCTACTTCGAAATGGTTTCTTACTTGCATTGAAGCAATTTGTTGTTTCTTATCATAACTTAAAACAACTCCTAAAAATTCTTGTGTTACTCCAGCACCATTAACACCATATAAGTGTCCTTTTTCATTAGGTTTATTCTGATAAAACCCTGAAAAAGTTGGGCGGTTTTCTGCTTTTGTAAGCTCAACCATTGTTTTTTGTATCAAACAACTACGATCATTTGATTTAAACCCATCGATAAATTTCCGATAAGCCCCAACTACAGTTGCAAGATAATATTCCGATTTCATTCTACCTTCAATTTTTAAACTCATGACATTAGCATCGATTAATTCACTTAATATAGGAGTGGCATTAAGATCTTTTGAACTCATCGAAAACAAGATTAGATCATCACTCACTTTGTTCATATCTTGATCAAAACACGCATACTTCCAACGACAACTTTGCGCACAACCGCCACGATTTGCATCTCTTAAGGTCATGTAGTTACTTAATGTGCAACGTCCAGAAATATTAACACACATACCACCATGAATGAAGACTTCAGTCGGTAATATGTTTTTTTCATTAATGGCTTTGATATCAGTAAGAGAACATTCTCGTGCTAGAACGACACGATTAACACCCAATTGCTTATAAAATGCAAGTGCGTGAGAATTTGTTGCAGATAGTTGTGTACTAAGATGGACTTCCATGTTCTTAGTATGTTCTTTCACCAACTCAACAACATGATATGATGCAACGATTACAGCATCAACACCAATCGAATCAAGTGTTTTAAGATACTCTTTTAAACCAGTCAAATCTTCTTCATGAGGAATCATATTCACCGTCACAAATACTTTAGCACCTTTGCTTCTTGCATATTTAACGGCTTCAGCAATATCTTCTATTTCAAAATTGCTTGCTCTTGCACGCAAAGAATATGATTTACCTCCAAGATAGACTGCATTTGCTCCATAATCAATGGCTGTTTTTAAACGGTTTAAGTCTCCTGCAGGGGCTAACAACTCAAGTTGATTCATTCAGACCCCTCCTTTATTGTTGTTGTATCTTGATAGCTTAATAGTTCATCTGTTTCAATTTTCCATTGCAACATTTTTTCTTCTAGTTGTTGATAGCTTATTAAATCATGGAAATACATAACAACATCATATAATACTTCATTATCGATAAAATTTGAATCAATCCATCCAGTTTTCAATCCTGCCTCTTCAAGAAAATGCTTCTCTTTGAAAATATTTAAAGCCTTGTCCGTAAACATTGTAAATCCATGATCATCTTCAAACCCTATATATAAGTTATCTCTTTTTTCTTCTCTAAAAAAATGTTTTTTCATTTTTACTTTTTCTGGATTTTGGATTTCATTAAAATAATTGGTAAGAAGTGGTCGATATGACTTAGAAATAACCTGATAACCAAATACAGGTACCATTACTTTTTCTTTCAATGCTCTTATAATCTCGCTTTTCTTTTTTATAGTTAATTCACGAGCTGGCATGATACTTTCAGCATACTGCAATAACAACTTTGCATCATTTGTATTAGCAATGGTTGTTTCTGAGTGAAAATATACAGGTTTCTTTGTGGTTTGTTTTATGTATAACATCACCCCGAGATCACTTACAATATAAAAATCAGGATTGAATTTATAAATATCATTTCCAATAGCTT
>CAYGIY010000156.1:0-2668 GCA_964350055.1 uncultured Erysipelothrix sp. | reverse complement strand
TTGTTCTTCTTCATATTGTGTTGTTTCTTCATAATTATCTAAATGAACATAGCCAATAACAACGCGCTCATTGGAGTAAATTTCTTTAAGCTTTTGGTAATCACTAATATCTTTTACAAATAATAACTGTGCATTCTCTTTTCTTGAAATCTGATAAGTATACTCATTGATGGTTAATGAAATTGATTCACTTTCCCCCATAAACAATTCATTGATTTTAGGATCAAGATTTGTGATTCTCTCACCAATCAAATACATACCCCGCTCTTCAAAAAGTTCATTTGCCCATGTTACAACATAGTTCTCATCATAAGTTATTAAACCAATGCCCCCAAGCAAAAGCGCATCCTTGGCTTCTTTTCCCAATATTCTAGTAATGCTTATCACGCGATCTTTTAAATCTACTTGATACCGATAAAGTAAAAACCCAAGTAATGCAATATCAGCTACAAAAAAAACAAGCATAATAGCAAATGCCCAATTAAACATAAACATGAAAAAGGCAAAGAGTATAACAATTTGTATCACTAAACCCGTTATAATTTGAATCTTCAGTTTTTCAAAGCGATCATGCATGATCCTTCACCCCTAACAACCGTGATCGAATATCACTCAATATATCTAATAAACCAATAATCATCATGATATCAATCATAATGGTTGGCATAAATAACATTCCTAGTATTACCATCCAAACAAGAAATTTTAATTTATATCTTCTTTGCATTATTATAACAAAAACAAACGCCTGATATGTCAATAATAGAACATTCCAACTATAAATGGCAAATCCTATTGTTTGATACATTTCATCTAAGTTTAAAGAAACAGTCAAAGGGTAGGCAAATAACGTAAGTAATATGATAATACCAACCCATTTAGGAAAACGTACACTTTCAAGTGGGCCAGACTTGATAACCTTAATCTTGAATCTTGATAAAATTAATTTTGCTAAAGTATGAATCACAAACGCCTCTAGTAAGACACTTGTTGCATACATGACCACTAATGTCGTCTGAACCATGGTTTTTGTGTTGACTGCTGCTGAAACATCCATTGCTTCAATAATATCGTTTATTGTTTGAATTTCTTGTTGCAGATTATATCCAAAGAAAGAGGCAAACAACAAAACACTGATAAAAAATACAACACTTGTTCCACCAACAGTTGCATAAAATAGTGCTCTTGCACTCCATTTATTGTAAACCCCAAAACCATAAATAAGTCCAATCACACCATAGATCAGAGCATAAACTGCAGTGACTGGTGTCGCAACAATAAATGCCAACAAAATGCTTGCGAAAAAAGGTGCTAATGATTGTTTAAACCCATACTGTGCAACATAAACAAGGATAGGCAATGGCACTATCCAACCAATAATATAATTAAACAACCCTGCACTTTGACGATCAACTAGAAATAGAACGCCAAGTAATGCAGTAATCATTGCTCCATGTGTCAGTTTCTGTGTTTCTTTGCTCATATTACCTCATGTTAAAAAACCTCCACCGACAGGTTGGAGGTTTATTCGTTTTAGTCGGCTACGTATGGTAGCAAAGCCATTTGACGTGCACGTTTTACTGCTGTCGCTAGCATTCTTTGATATTTAGCACGGGTACCTGTCACTCGTCTTGGAATGATTTTTCCGTTACTAGAGATAAAACGTTTTAATAGTTCGATATCTTTATAGTCAATGGTTGTGACGTTATTCTTTGTAAAATAACATACTTTTTTTCTTGGAACTCTTTGTTTTCTAAAAGCCATAGAAATCTCCTTTCTTAATTAAAAAGGCAAATCATCGCTTGATATATCAAGTACAGGACCTTCATCTTGTGAATCATCACTGTATTCATTGTAATCTGGTGAAACTTGATAAGGTTCATCATATGCGGATTTTGCTTCATTTACTGCTTTACTTTCAAGAAGTTGAACATTGTCAGTTAATACTTCTTGAACATATACCCGTTTACCATCTTTGTCATCATAGCTACGGGATTGAATACTTCCTTCGAGTGAAATAAGTGAACCTTTTTTTGCGAATTGAGATAAAAAATCCGCTCTCTTTTCCCATGCTACACAATTAATAAAATCTGCTTGATCTGTTTGACCAAAACGACGATTTACTGCAACTGTAAAGGAAACAACTGATTTCCCTGTTTGCGTTTTCCTTAACATTGGTTCTTTTGTTAGTCTTCCAACTAATACCACTCGATTTACCATAAGTACTCCTTACTCTTGATCTATTCTGACATTCATATGACGAACAATATTTGTATTTAAGCGAATCAAACGATCCAACTCATCAACAGTTTCGCTGTCTGCTTCAAAGTACATGAGAACATAATAACCTTTTTTCATATGATTAATCTCATATGCAAATTCGCGCATTCCCATTTCAGTTACTTCAGAAACAGTTCCATTGCCTTTTTCAACAATGGTTTTTAAAGTCTCCATAACTTCTTGGCGTGCGGCATCATCTAATGATGCGTTAATAATGTACATCAACTCATACTTACGCATGTGTACACCTCCTTTTGGTCTAATCGGCCCTCTCAGGCAAGGAATAAATTTTACTTTATCCGTATAGGCAATTATAGCAGAAACAAGCATCTATGTAAACCACAGATGCTTGTTATTTGAACATTGGATATTGTCTTCTAAAATAGAG
>CAYGIY010000155.1:0-2752 GCA_964350055.1 uncultured Erysipelothrix sp. | reverse complement strand
TTCCAATTTCAGAACGAACTTTCATGCCATAATCAGCACCACGTTCTTTTTTAGTTGGGATTGCATTTGCTGCAACGATGTTTCCTTCTTCATCAAATGTACCTTGATTTTGAGCAACATCAATGTCAACATAAACAACTTTACCATCAGCATCATAAGCAACACCTGCAAATGTAACATTCACTTGGATACGGCCTTCAACTGCTGTGTCAACATTGTAAGCACGACCACTTACAGATGTTGTTGATAATGAACCAACTGATGCAACGTTTTCAACTTCAACTGCATTTGCAACTGCTTTTTCAACTGCTGCAAGGTAGCTATCAACTGTGATGGTCACAGATGATTTCAAATCTTCACCATCAGAAATGTAGTTGTCTGTTAAAGGAAGTGCTTTAACTTCTGCTAAGGTTTTCCCCATCATCCAAGCTTCTAATTCTGCGATTTGCTCATCCCATTCTTTTCCAATTTCAGAACGAACTTTCATGCCATAATCAGCACCACGTTCTTTTTTAGTCGGGATTGCATTTGCTGCAACGATGTTTCCTTCTTCATCGAAAGTACCATCATTTTGTGCGACGTCAATTGCAACGTAAACAAATTTACCATCAGCATCAAAAGCGACGGTTGCGTATGTTGTGTTTACTTGAACACGACCCGCTGTAGCTGTTTCAGCATTGTAATCTCTAGGGTTAATAGAAGTTACACTACCAGTACCAACTGAATATGTTGTTGGCGTATCGGTTGTCGTACAACCAGCCAACATCAACAATCCTACGATTGCTGTTAAAAAGAATTTTTTCATTTAAAATTCCCTCCTTACCGTCTCACATTATAGCTTATATAAACTCAATGTCAACAATTATAGTAAAAATTTCACAATCTTTTATTCATCAAGATTTTGCACAAATCCGCTAAATAAAATAACATCTTCACGCTTGTCGACAAGTAACATTGTGAATGATTTGTCAAACTTGATTGTTAAATCACGAATGGGTGCTGATTCAAGCCTCATTTCAACTTTTGTCATGGCAGCGGCTTCGGTGCCTTTTTCATCCACTTGGATAAATGTCTTATGCAAGACATCGGCAATATGAAGTCCCATGGTTTGCGCATCTTGAGCCATCTTAGAAAAATCAGCAGTGTAGGGGATAAAAGCATCGCTGATGCCCATGTCTTTTAGTGGTGTGTTCAAACTGGCTTCATACTCAAGTTTGAACTTAGGCATAAACAAATCAATGGATTGATTTGTTGCTTTGCTCTTTAATTCTTGGTAGGTTTCAAATGTAGTAGGAGCATCACCATCGATGATTAAAACCATCATCAGATCTTCATCTTCATAATCCAGTTCAAGATAAATGCGACCTTGATCAAGGATGGCTCTGGTGGTTAATGTCTGATTCATAAAGGTAATATTTTCAGTAGTCACACCATAAAAAGGAGCCATGACATTGTCCTGTTTTATAAAGGGTGACTTCCAGTCAGCATTTAAATAAATCGTATTGATTAAAAACATGACCGTTAATGGATCAATCGGGCCTTCGACTGCTTTGTCGATTTTGTTGTTGGTTGTATCTTTGACCCAGCGATTGATTGAATCAACCATAGCTGAATCATTAAAATCACCAGCAGCGATTAAAGCCCCATAATGTTCAATGACGGTATCTAAAAAATCTTCATACACCAACGGTTGATATTCATCACGTATCCAAAGTGAATTATTGATGTTCAATATCGCTTTAGACCGATTGGTTAAGTGAAGTTGAAGTTGTTTTTGCATCGTATGAAGATCATCAGTTGTGATATTCATCATCTCATTAAACTGCGCTAAGGTATTGCCACTTGCGCCAGCAAAGGTCATCCCAAGTGCCAATTGAACACTCAGTGGTGAAATGATGATGTTATCATCATCTATAAATAAAGTATGTAATAAATCAAACGCAAATTGATTGGTAATTGCGACAATTTCATCATCGATATGATCAATGGTTTCATTGGATGATAAATGTCCATTTGTTGATGTTAAAGCTTGGTATGCTAGTGGTTGTGTGCAACCACCAACAAGTAACATCAGGCTAATCCCTAAAAGTAGTTTTTTCATAGGACACCTCCTGTCTTTATTATTGATCTTCAGCTAGAAGCATTCAATCAGATAAATATAAGATGCATCACCATGTGATATCTTACATAGTGTGATGAGTTATGATACACTAAATAGGGACCTGGAGGACATTATGGAAATCATTATTGTAGGTGCAATCGTTGGAGTGGCTTACCCAATCTATCGCATTGTCCGTTACTATCAATCAAACAAACAAGCAAAAGTAGATTTACAAGATAAAGAAATCGTTGACACAATCATGTTTTCATTTAAAACAGCACTATTTAACTCAATCATGGCAGGGCTTTCTTTTAGTCTGGTCATTGCCAGTTTAGAAGCACCGATGACGGTGGCACTTTATTTAGTCATTGGGGGGTTATTTGTCGCCAATGTTTTTGATGCCTACAACTACAAACGTGTCTTTTTAACGAGTAATTCATTTTACATGTTAAACCAATCCGTGCGTTATCAAGCAATCGAATCAATTAAACCACGCAAGCACTCTAAGAAGTTTGTGATTACGACCAATCAAAAACAAACATTCGTTGTGCCAAAAAATGTTGTTGAGCGTATGACCCCCTATATTAAGAAAAAAGTGAAATAAACAAGATATCTTGATAACTTGACATTTATTTCCTATAATAGAATTAG
>CAYGIY010000154.1:0-2763 GCA_964350055.1 uncultured Erysipelothrix sp. | reverse complement strand
CATATCGTTATCCTCACTTTTGCAAATATTAAATAACCAATCACAAAAGGGTCAATTGCACCCAAAATCTAATCCGCTCTCTCGCCGAAAATAACATCTAAATCGACCACTCACGAACGCCCAACATCTAAATCGACTACTCGCCAAGCACCGACATCTAATCTGCTCTGTCACACTCAAAATTGCTTACTTGGACTTGTTCCCACGAACCTATAAAATCACAGTTTCCGGCCTCCGGTTTTAGATCAACAAAAATCCCAAATCCCCATATATCAAGCCTTTTCTACGCCTTTACTTATCTAACCGTGACATCAATACTACCGTCTCAACATGAGGAGTATGACTAAACATATCAAAAGCCTTCATCGATACAACGCGATACTTCCGCTTAAGATCAGCAATATCTTTTGCCAAAGTACTTGGATTGCATGAGACATAAATCATTTTGGTTACATTTGCTTTGAGTAATTGTTCGATAAATGGTTTTTGAAGCCCCGTTCGAGGTGGATCGACAATTAATGTGAATGAACTGAATTTTTCTGAAGCTTCTTTGAGACCAACCTTTGCATCCATTGCTTTAAAAGAAACGTTTTTAATCTTATTAATGAAAACATGCTTGTTAGCATTTGAAATTGCATCTTTGCTAATATCAAACCCGAACACAGATTTCGCTTTTTTGGCAACCATGAGTGACATTAATCCAACTCCTGAATATGCTTCAACAACATTTTCATTAGTATTTACAAGATCAGCAACATAACTCATCATTGATGAAGCAACTTTAGTATTTAATTGCATAAATGATTTTGGGGATATCGTCAAATTAATGCCGTTGATGTTGACATCGAGTGTCGCTTTTTTTGCAACGCATTCGATGTGCTCTCCAAAATACTCATGTGATTTAGAATCGTGAATACTTAAAAAGACTCCTTCAACACCATCTAATTCGGATATTTGTGAATACAACTTTGCGTCAGTTTGCTTATTAGTTGCAACTAGTGTCACCTGAGCTTTACCTTCAAGTACTCGAATAATTAAATAACGATACCCTTCTTCATGTGCCTTAATCGCAACTCTAATTTGATGTTTGTTTAATAATGCAACAACTTGTTTTCTAATTCTCTCTAGTACAGGATCATGAATGATGCAATGGTCAATACCTAACCATCGATTTGAATCACTTTCAAACATACCCGATGATATTTTCCCTTGATCAATTCCTAAAATGAATTTGCACTGATTGCGATAACCCACTGAAGAAGGATTACTCACAAAAGGAATGCTTTGATTTTTAATATTAGCATACTTGTATAAAGCTTGTTTTAAACTATCAATTTTAGCTTGTTCTTGATACTCCAATGTGGCATGCATCATAGAGCAAGCACCACACTGCTGTTGAATATAACAAGGTGGTTTTACACGTGTTTCACTAGGTTTTATCACTTGCTTAAGTGTGGCTTTATAATAGGTGGGGTATTCTTTTAATTGGTGAAATACGACGCGCTCAAAAGCCAGTGCTCCTTGAATAAACACCGGTTTCTTGTTTAGGTATCCAATACCCTCACCATTAATTCCTATTTTCTTTATGTCAATAATCATTTGTTTCATAAAAGAAAAAAGCATGTATCATGCTTATTCACTGAGTGCCCAATTTGGAATGTCACTACTGCGACGTACCAATACAGATTTTTGAAAATCAGTTTGATTTAAAAAGCGAAGGATCTCTTCTTCTTCAGCAGGACTACATCCTACGAGTAACTTGACATCAATCTCTTTCTTTAAGATATCTGCAGCAACAACTAAAGTAGTTACCATATAATCACTGCCTGATCCTTTGTATACAGCAATTCCTTCACTTTGTTCAATTTGAGTATCTTCTAAATAGCCATAATCGACTGGGTAGATTAAATTGTGATACTTTGGATGATTTGATCCTTTTTCACGTGCAATGACCAAGCGATTTGAAAAATATAATGTGTCAATTTTTTGCCAAAAATATGCGTTATTCTCAAGATTATTCATAGTTCACCCTCTAAAGGGTATTATAAACGAAATGAACAATGATGTAAACATGTAAGAATTCGATTAAACCGCTTACAGTTTGATACATTTTTTCAGATTTAAATCTTTCGATATCTCACATTCACTCTCAAACATAACTCGAGAATATCATCCACTCCATACTTCGCTAACCCATACAATGCAATCTGAGTACATGCTTTTGCATCGCTATGCGCTTGATGATGATCAAGATCAATATTTAAAAAACGTGCAACAGTATTCAGTTTGTAATTGCTAAGTCCATGTATCAATTCTCGTGCAAGTTTCACTGTACACACATAATCACTTTGAGGTGGTTTTAAATCATAATATTGAATAAGTTCTTTTAGAATTCCAATATCAAATTCTGCATTATGAGCAATGATTGTTGCATTATTAAAATGATTAGCAAGTTTCTGATAAATTTGTTTAAAATCTAAAGCACTTAAAACATCTTGAGGCTGAATGTGGTGAATCACAATGAAATCGTCAATGAAATAATTATGTTCTAGTGGTGGTTTAATGAGATACCCTTTTTCAAAGGAAACAACGCCATCATCAACCACAACAATCCCAAGTGCACATGCACTTAAAAAATGTCGATTTGCTAACTCAAAATCGATTGCAACAATTTTACTCACAGATTACTTCTTTCTATTCTTTGCAAGAATTTCAATCCAATATCCATCAGGAACTTCTAAAAAATACAAATCCATTTCCTTG
>CAYGIY010000153.1:0-2808 GCA_964350055.1 uncultured Erysipelothrix sp. | reverse complement strand
ATATTGAATAGATACTATCCCACATCACACCTTCTTTTAATATAAAATACTCTAAAAAGATATACTTTTTTGCTTTCTTCAATTCACGTTTCATAGCCACAAACTTGTCTTCGCCATTTGGTAGAAAATGTGTGCAAGTATTATCATAAACTGGAAAATATGCGTTGTTGAGTAAGTATCGACTTTGCTTGACCAATTGATTGTCTATGGCATCAATTTTTTCTATAATGAAATGATCTTGTGTTAAATAAGGTTGTTTCTCATTGTTTGATTGGATCATTTCACGTCTAAATTCTTTAGGAATTTTTTTACCACCTAATATTAAATACAAAACACCACCAACAACAGGAACAGTCAAAATTAAAATAGACCAAGACAACTTATAAGAAGGATTGTCTGGTCGATTGATGATGTATATCACAATAATTAAACTTAAAAAAACAAGCGCAATATAAGCATAGATGACAAACTGACTTAAACGGTACACAAAAAATATTAGTGTTACTAATTGAATTAGAATCAATACTGTTGTGATGACTTGCTTATTGACAAGTTTTTTAAATAAAGTGTTCATCATCAATCCCCACTGCTTACAACTTCATTATACTATGAATTATTGGAATTCTTTGCAATGACTTTTTCAATGACTTCATCAACACTTGAGACCACATATTTTGCTTTGTTTAAGACAGCTGGTTCTGCAGCTTGCATAACAAAACTGTTCTCATAATAGTGTTCAAACATCGCTGTATCATTAAATGAATCTCCCACAACAGCAATTTCATGTGGAGCAAACCCTAAAATATTGCTCATTGCTTGAACACCCGTTGCTTTATTGACGCCTTTTGGCATGATTTCAACATAAACAGCTGCTGAAAAAAACATATCAATATTCTCTTGTTTTACAAATGGCACTAAAAGATTATAAATACGATCACGATCTTCAATATTCTTAATCGTAATAACTGCTTTATTAAATTGTTTAGCATTTGGATTGTTTTTTCTCCAAGTCCAAATATCCCCTTCAAAGTAGTGTTGGATTTCTTTAGATTCATACATTCTTAAAAACACTTTTTCATCCCAACCGTGCGTTTGGTCAAAAATATGATGACCATCACTATCGACAAACAATAAATTTGCATCCAAATCATGTGAAGCAATTTGCTTAGTTAAACGCTCATAAAAATCCCAAGGCAACGTTTGATCAACAATAAGTTCATTATTGACAATCACACTTGCTCCATTTGAACCAATAAAATCCAAATTAAAACCTAATTGCTTTTCAAAGACTGATTTGGTCACATGTGTTCTACCAGAAGCAATAGCAAAATGAATATCGTGGTGTTTCAATTTTTGAATTGCTCGAACTGTTTCTTTCTTTATTGCTACATTTAAAACATCTCCGTGAATTAATAATGTGCCATCCACATCAGATACAATACATTTAATCATACATCCTCTTTCTAAATTAATCTTTTACGATAAACTCGTTTAACATACTCAAACTGTTTGATTAACTCATGGTCTTTTGGGACAATCACTTCTTCTACAAAATCACATCCCGAATACTCACAAGTCTTTATCGATGCCACATTCTCAGGATTACATGTAATGATGCACTCATTCATGAACTCCTTTGCAATATCAAACAGCAACTGCGTGGCCTTGGTCGCATAGCGATGTCCACGATAAGGGGGATAAATCACATAGCCAATATTTCCCATAAAATACATGTAATCATTCATGCCAATCCGTAAATCACATCGACCAATCGCTTTTTTATCAACATTACGAATAATGTCATAAACAAGAGAAGGCAACCATTGAGGATCACTCGTTGCTTTTGTTTTACGGACTAGTTTTAACGTGATCACTTCATTGCTAATTTTCTTGGTATATTTCACGCGTTTGAACAATCGTGGCATCATGACTCCCTTATGTCACAGCTTTATTTTGTGAGGCTATGATCATATTGTACCAAAATATTGCAAAATCAACCACAATCAAGATTCAAAAAAGATGTGATTTCACACATCCTTCTCTTGAAATGTTAAGTATTGATTCAAAACATCGATCAACTGATCTTCCTTGATTGCGCCTTCATATAGCTTGGTTTTTCCAATAAAGAAGCTGGGAACATAATAGTAGTCATAAGATGCTGCCAGCTTTTTTTCCTTAGCTTCATCGATATAAACAATCTCTATGTTTGAGTATTTTTCATCTTCTTGTTGTTGATCAATCATCTTGATGGCCTTTTTACAATATGGACAGCGTTTTAAGATGAATATTGTTAATGGTGTCACTTGTTTTCCCCCTGAGTTGATATAGTTGTTTGAATAAATTGCTTGATGATGATAAAGCTCATGATGGCAAAGCCTACAATACCCAGTTCAATTACAAAGATGGATACATTGGTGATTTGCAACATCACGATGCCAAAGTCTAGTACAGCATGAATTATAAAAGCAAGTCCCCAGTAATGCCACCACTTCTTAGATTGTAAACCTTTAAACGCCAATATTGTAAGTGCCATGTGAATCATAACAACAAAGACACGTTCAATACCACCAACTAAGAATATCCAAGAGTTTGCATTTGTTAGTGATTCAACTAGTTGATTGACGACACCTGGATCTGTTTGTTCACTAATCAGTTCTGCAATTCGACCAGCATTAATATAAAACGCGACAACTAAATTATTAATATAACTTAAGGCCACAAGTAAGATTGCTTCGATAATCCCATGCCCAAATCCTGCAGCTAAAACATGATGCTTCTGATGATAATCACGCATGAACCATCTTAGAA
>CAYGIY010000152.1:0-2834 GCA_964350055.1 uncultured Erysipelothrix sp. | reverse complement strand
CAATAATTATTTGCATAATACTCCTTCTTTTACTTTAATGTCGATGCTCCTGGAACGCGCAAAGACAATCCATTTTTTACTAGTTTAAAATTGATTTTGTCTTGCTTGCTCGTTTCACCATCACAACTGACAGAACAGAGCCTATCAGTTTTTAGCTCAAAACTATCACTTCGATAGAATTTCACCTCGGGTTCATTTACATGAGTTCCTTTAAAATACTTTGGTAATAATTGTAACGTTCTCATAAATGAACAATCAGAGACAACGCATACATCTAACATACCATCTTGAATTGAAGCCATCGGTGTTGGTTGAAATCCACCACCATACCATCGACCATTCATGATTGCTATAAGTAAAGATTTTTGTTTGATAATCTCATGATTAATCTCTAATTCAAGATATATTTTTCTAGGGCGAACAATGACAAATAATGCACTAATCGCATACACTAAAGATCGTGGTATTGGTAATTTCTTACCTAAATCCTGAGCCACTTGATTGGCCTCAGCATCAAGACCTAATGCCATCATGTTTAAAAATCGTCGGTCATTGGCTAATCCAAAATCTGTTTTGACAACTTTTCCTTCGATTGTTTCTTTGATAATTGATTTAAGATCTTTTTTAGTATAACCCAGCATACGGTAATAATCATTACCAGTCCCAGCAGGGATAATGCCCATTGGAACTTGATCTTGAAGCCCATTTAATACTTCATACGCTGTCCCATCACCACCCACAGCATATATTGTCACATCATCGCTTACTCGAAATCTTTTAGCTAATTCTGTTGCATGCCCTTGATACTCTGTTAATAGTATCTCATATGGTTCATTCTTCTCTAAAAATATTTCATTGATTACTTGAATCTGTTGGTATGCTTTACCTTTCCCGCTTGTAGGATTAATGATAAATACATGCTTCATAAAATCTCCTTTAAGGTTTATAGACAACCTCACCTAGTACATAGGTTGATAATACATCATAATTGTCATCTAACACAACAATATCAGCATCATATCCAACTTGCAACTTACCTTTGTGTTGATCAAGATGAATCATTGTTGCAGGATTAATGGTTGCTGCATTGATTGCAAATTCAAAAGGCACTTGTGCTAGCTCAACTAAGTTTTTAATTCCAACATTAACTTTCAATGTGCTCCCTGATAGTGTATCAGTTCCGACAATATATGCACTTCCATTACTTCTAACTTCAATGTTTTGGCCACCCAAATCGTAAATTCCTGCTTTAATTCCCTTTACATTTAGTGAATCAGTGATAAGTACATTGTGATACTTTCCTTTTGACATCATCAGTGTGTAAATTGCTGGCCATGAAACATGGTTACCATCAGCAATGATTTCACCATACACACCTGCTAAACGATGTGCAGCGCCTGCAATTCCGTATTGTCGATGATGGATACCCGTCATACCATTAAATACATGCGTCATGCTTCTTGCCCCATTGGCTACTGCCATCAAAGCCTGATCATAACTTGCTGCAGAATGTCCGATTGAAACAGTGATGTTTTTGCTTGCACAATACTTTGTAACTTCTAAATTTTTATCCTTTTCAGGTGCCATGGTAATGATTTTTATTAGATTATCAGATGCTTTCTCGTATTCTTTGAACAACTCAAGTGTTGGCTCTGTGATGAATTTAAGTGGTTGCGCACCTTTGTATTGTTCATCTAAGAATGGTCCTTCAAAATGTATTCCTACAATTTGTGTCCCTTTTATTTTTTCCTTAGCTACATGAGCAACATTTTTCAATGCTGCAAGTAAAACTTCTTTACTTTGAGTCACTGTCGTTGGACAAAAAGAAGTTACTCCTTCCTTTATTAATCCATGCATCATCTTCTTAAGACCTTCTGGATTAGCATCATTAGTATCAATCCCATATGCGCCATGAATATGAACATCAATAAATCCAGGAACTATTCTGTGATTACCATAATCCTCATCGCAATCTAGTGTTGCATAAGGATAAATGGATACAATGATTTTATCTTGTATTTCAAGTTGTGCAGGTACAAACTGTCCTGTTAACCACACGCGTTTACTTTGTATAATCATGATAAATCCTTTCTAGTAAAACAATCGGTTACCCGATCGTCTTTTTGATAATCTCACCCATAACCGATTGAGTTAATCCAGCAGCATTTGCTTCATCTGTATCGATATGCATTGCTGCTTTAAAATTCTTATTTACACGAATGACTACATCATCAAATATCAATGCACGGTTATCTGATATCACTTTTATCATCACCGTTTCATTATCTGCAACATCATACTCTTTTGCTTCTTCATTAGAAAAATGTATATGTCGTTTTGCTGCAATAACACCTTTTTCAATGACAACTTCACCCTTAGGTCCTACTAATTTGCAGCCCTCAGTGTCTTCAATTGATCCACTCATTCTCACTTGTGCTTTTATACCTAGCTGTCTTGCCTCTGTTAAAGACACTTCAACTTGTGTTTCTGGTCGTGTAGGTCCTAAAATTGTGACTCTTTTGATTGTATTTCTAGGTCCAACAACATCCACTCTTTCAGCACATGCAAACTGATTTGGTTGCGACAAGTCTTTAATTGGTGTTAACGTCGCACCTTCTCCAAATAAAATCTCTAGATGCTCTTGTGTGACATGCATGTGGCGTGCAGAAATTTCTACTAATACTTCTTTTTTATTCATGTTTTGCTCCTATTTTTTGTACATTATCATTATACGTTGCTCATGCTTCTTTTTCAAATATTAGCCTAGTAATTGCTATATTTTTAGGATAATATTGTTGAAAATTCAACTTTAACACAATAATCTTGTGATATAC
>CAYGIY010000151.1:0-2857 GCA_964350055.1 uncultured Erysipelothrix sp. | reverse complement strand
CTCATATACAGGCAACACTTTAAGTGTTGCAGAAAAGCTTTTAAGCACACTTATTTCACAGAGTTTCGATTGTCAATTGCAAAAAATTAAAGCAGTTGATGAAAACCCTAACGTAAAACACCCTGAGCTTTTAATCATTCCAGATACTGATGACTTCGATGTCCTTGTGTTTGCAGCACCTGTGCGAGCATTTATGACTGCTCCAATTATGAAAATGTATTTACAACAATTGCCATCACTTTTAAACAAGGATTGTTATGTCTTTGTGACACACCATTTTCCAATTGCATGGTTGGGCGGTAAACAAACTGTTTCTGCGATGGCTAAGATGATATCACATAAGCAAGGAACTGTTAAACAATCACATGTGGTTGACTGGTCAAATAAGAAAAAAGATCAACAGATTGATCGATTGGTGACACATATATGTCAGCAAATCATTGAACGTAATTGATAAAAAGCAAAGAGTTATCATTGTAATGTTTATTTAGAGTTGAATATCATAAAAAAGCAGATGTTGTTATAATCATAGATTGGAAAAGGAAAATGGAAAACACTATTGGTGGATTAAGCTTGATGACTTCTGGATTGGTGTTATTTGTTTTAACCCAACTCAAGCCTAAACGGTTTTGGAACATGATTGATAGGCACTACCTTAGACAACTACTGAATAATCAAAATATGGCAATCGCACTATATTTGGTAAGTGTTACGTTTATGATTGGTGACTTGTTAGTTTTCATTAACATCAACTAAAAAACGAAATCAAATTCAGATAAGTTTAATTATGATTGAGCGCTTCATTGTTTTGTTTAAGTCAGTTGGATATTGTTTAAGAAGAAATCATACGATATCATAATATTTAGTTATATGAAAGTTGGTGTATGTGATGAAACGCTGTGAATGGTGTAGTCTAGATAATAATCTTATGCAAGCTTATCATGATCATGAATGGGGAGAACCTGTATTTGATGATCATAAATTATTTGAAATGTTAATCCTTGAAGGTGCACAAGCAGGTTTATCTTGGGAAATAATCCTCAAAAAAAGAGAAGCATACCAATTGGCGTATGATGGATTTGATCCACACATAGTGGCTAGATATGATGATACAAAGCAACTAGAGCTTATTGATAATTCAGGAATTATCAGAAATAGACTAAAAATTAAAGCCTCCATAAAAAATGCTCAAGTATTCTGTGAAATTCAAAAAGAGTATGGAAGTTTCAGTCAATTTCTTTGGGATTTTGTTGATCATCAACCAATTTTAAACGAGTTTGAAACGATTCAAGATGTACCAGTGTCAACTAAACTATCTGATGAAATATCAAAAAAGTTAATACTAAAAGGCATGAAATTTGTTGGGTCAACCATCATATATGCTTATCTTCAAGCAGTTGGAGTTGTCAATGATCACACAAAACAATGTGGTAAGTTTAAATCAGTGGATATTAATAATGAGTAATCACTTAAACACACAAAGAGACAAAAAATGAAGAATACTAATTACACAGGTATTGGATTAATCTTTGGGACTGCATTTGGTGCATTAGTGACTATTTTGATGTCTATTGACATTATATGGGCACTAATTGGAACAGGGTTGGGTTTAATTTTAGGATCAATCATCGATACATACAAACAAGAACAGAAATAATCATGATAGTAAATAACTGATGTTTGCTGATATTTACATAGATTTGATTCAAATGATTCATCAAATCATCAGTTCCAGTAGAATAAAATCAAGGACAATCCAAGGAGCTGTTATTTTTTTGCTAAGTAAAATTAAGATTGACACTGCTGTAACAAGCTAGTTGTCAATCTGAAATCCAATTAATCTCATCACAATGACTGCAATAATGGCAATCAAGTCACCTGCTACGGCACTTATTCCTTTTAAAGATAGCTTAATTCCTTTGTTTTGCTTTAAGTCTTGCCAAATCGGATATACAAAGAAAATAAAAAGTATAACAGGAAGAAAGATAGCTACCCCAGCAATCAGAGCACCAGAAAAAGCTAAAGAAAAAACATTCAACGAGTGGTTAAACCATAAACACAGTACCTGGATGTATTATGATCATGGTCAATGGGTTGGAAGTGGTTTATTGATGAATGAAGATATTGATGATGTATTTGTTAATTTAGGTGTTCAAGGAAAAGGATATGGCTGACAAATCATTTATGATCTAATAGAAACAGCATATAAAAGAGATATCATTCCTTATATTGGTTATGTGAAATGGAATAAGCGCGCTGGCCAACTATATGAGAGCTGTGGGTTTAAAACGTATCTGAGTGTGTCTCATTTACAATTGTTTTTATAGTGATGAGTTCGTTGATAAAATGATTGACATAGAAGAGTATAGGTGGAGAACACCAATGGTATTTATGCTGAAATGATTCGTTAGGCGTATGATTTCTGATAAAGCCGGGGAGTGATGCGTAGCAAGTATGTGTTGGGACTTATTCATAAATATAGTGTCAGTCTGTTTTATAAGTCGCTCGGTGGTATACGTGCCATTGATTTTAATGCTGTCGTTTATCAGAAAATGATAAAAGGTATATGCCGCAGTGAGGGGGGCATCGGATAAGGAAGCCCTAATTGCTACTTGGTTTTTACTGTAAGGCACCGTGCCTTTTAGTTGTCGTTCGGTAGAAAACGGATAGCCATATACATTTACAGTTTCGCGTGTTTTATATGAAGCGGTAGTTACGCTGTTATTATATATTACGGAGGGGGTGTGTGGTATAGTTTTAATAAATTTTGCTTTACTTTTTAACTGACGGGATGGTTGAAAATAAACATAACAAAAGTTTTCATGAAAGGTTAATCCGGATGCTCCGGCTCCGTAAT
>CAYGIY010000150.1:0-2929 GCA_964350055.1 uncultured Erysipelothrix sp. | reverse complement strand
AGAAAGAATATTATCAATATAGACCTTATATTGATAATACGAGAAACTATGAATATTAAAGTATTAGGGCCAGGATGTTCTAACTGTACAAGGCTAGAGAAAAGAGCAAAAGAAGCGGTTAAAGAGTTAAATATTGAAGCGACTATAGAGAAGGTGGCCGACTATGGTATTATGATGAAATATGGCATGTTGGCAAGTCCTGGACTTGTCATCAATGATACATTGGTTTCATCAGGTAAGGTGCTATCTGTTAAGCAATTAATTGAATTAATTGAGAAACATCAATCGCTTTAGCTTGCGGTTGATGCAAAAAAGGTGAAGGTACTAATCATGGAAAAACAAATCGTTGAATGCTTTAAAGCATTGGGTGATCCAATCCGATTTAAAATTTATAGTCAGTTAAGACATGGCAGTGTTTGTGCATGTGATTTTATCGAGGTTTTAGATTTAGAAATCGCACAACCAACACTATCTTTTCATTTAAAGAAACTAAATCAGTGTGGACTTATTGATGTAAAAAAAGATGGGATTTGGAAGTTTTATTCCATTAATCAAGAAGTAGATAAATTGATGAAAGACTTTTGGGACAACTCAAATAAAGTATTATTCTGAAAGTTATAATATAAAATCGCTTGTTTTCTAACTGAATCACATGATATTTAACTTTGTTGTTGAGTATCATGTGTTCTTATGTTATATTATATGAGTGAAATCGAATATACTCATACAGGAGGCCATCATGACAGAAATACTAAAAGCACTTGGTCATGAAAATCGTTTAGGGATTCTTGCATTATTGATGGATAATCCACTTTGTGTTTGTGATTTTGAAGAAAACCTAAATTTAACACAATCAAACGTTTCAAGACATTTAGCGGTTTTAAGAAATGCAGGCATTATTAAAAGTTATAAAACCCAACAATGGGTATACTATGTCATCGCAAAGGAGTTTATGGAGAATCATAAAATGTTGTGGTTGTATTTGCAAAAAGCATTTAAAGAGCAACCATACATGAAATTGCGAAAGAAATTTTCTGCAGCCTCCAATTGTGCTGGTCCAATTCCTGTTGAGTTAACAGCTTATCGATTAGAAAGGGAGAATTATGAGTAAATTAGTAATATACGATCCTGCCATGTGTTGTCCTTCGGGTATGTGTGGCGTGACTATTGATCCAGAAATAGTGAGAGTCGCTACGGCGTTACATGCCTTTAAAAAGCATGGTATCGAAGTAAAACGTTATAATTTGACATCCAATCCTATGGAGTTTATGACACAATCAGAAGTCAACAAATACATCAATGAAAATGGGGTGGATTGTTTACCAATTACTGTGTTTAACAATAAAGTTGTATTAGTGGGACGCTATCCAAGTAATGAGGAAATGTGTCAGTATGTTGGCTTAAGTGAAGATGTAATACCAAAAAGAAAAAAGCAAATCACCAATATTCCAGAAAAAAAGGAGAGTCATGAAGCAGTTTAATATTAAGGAACTAACAAAAACCAAATACATCTTTTTTACTGGAAAAGGTGGAGTAGGAAAAACATCCACCGCATGCAGTAGTGCTGTGACACTTGCAGATATGGGATATAAAGTACTACTTATCAGTACAGATCCAGCGAGTAATCTACAAGATGTTTTTGACACTGACTTATCATCGGATGCGACGCCAATAAAAGATGTTGAAAACTTATTTGTGACCAATTTGGATCCAATTAAGGCTGCAGAAGCATATAAAGAAAGAGTCGTGGGTCCATTTAGAGGTAAATTACCGGATGTTGCTATTTTAAACATGGAAGAGCAATTAGCAGGCTCTTGCACTGTTGAAATTGCAGCCTTTAATGAGTTCACAGCATTTTTAGCAGATGATAATAAAAGCAACGAGGTTGACTATATTGTTTTTGATACAGCTCCAACCGGACATACGCTTCGATTATTACAGTTACCAACGGCGTGGGATGATTTTATAAGTGAAAGCACACATGGTAATTCGTGCTTAGGTCAATTATCAGGTCTTGAAGATCAAAAAGACAATTACAAAATTGCTCTTAAAAATCTTGCAGATGAATCATTGACCACCATGGTTTTGGTTGCACGACCAGAAATGCCAACTCTACTAGAAGCAGATAGAGCTAGTCGAGAGTTAGCAGAGATTGGGATTAAAAATCAAATCTTACTTGTTAATGGTGTGATAGAAATTCATGATGATGAATTATCTGAAGCACTATTTAACAATCAACAAAAAGTTTTAGAGAATATACCTAAACACTTATTAGAGGTGGATACTTATCAGTTACCGCTTCGATCATATAACATCACAGGATTAGAAGCTGTGCGTAATTTCTTTGTCAGTGATGCAATTTCAGAATCAGCAAAAGTATGGGAAAACAGTGATTTACCATCGCTTAAAGATCTTGTTCAAGATATTATTGAAAATGATAAACGGATTATCTTTACGATGGGTAAAGGCGGAGTCGGGAAATCTTCGATTGCCAATGCATTAGCACTTGCACTTGCAAGTAGGAATATTCCTACTCGATTAGCATCAACAGATCCAGCCGCTGTGAGTTCAACATTTGTCTCAAGTAGTGAGTTTTTAGAAGTAAGCTTCATAGATGAAGAAAAAGAACTAAAAAAATATCAAGACGAAATATTAAGTAATGCTAGAGAAACAATGGATGATGATCAAATATCTTACATTGAGGAAGATTTGCGATCACCATGTACCCAAGAAATAGCAGTATTCCAAGCATTTGCAAAGATTGTTGAAAAATCCGATAACCAAGTGGTTATCATCGATACAGCACCTACAGGACATACACTACTTCTACTTGATTCAACCATGAGTTATCATAAAGAAGTATCTCGTACACAAGGTAATGTACCAAAAGCAGTTGCAGAATTATTAACAAAACTGCGTGATCCTAAGT
>CAYGIY010000149.1:0-2990 GCA_964350055.1 uncultured Erysipelothrix sp. | reverse complement strand
ATACCACCAAATACAACAATAATTAAGATATTAATGGATGTATTAATACCAAATGTTTCTGGTTTGACAACATAATATGTCGTCGCATAAAGAGCCCCAGCAATTGAAGCCATCACAGCACCAAACATAAATGCTATTACTTTGTATTTTACTGGGTTAACACCCAATGATTCTGCTGCAATTTCATCTTCTTTAATCGCAATACACGCACGGCCGACAGCCGAATTTTTAAAGTTGGTTGCTAAAATAACCATCGCTACCACAAATGCAAACATCATCGGCCAACTAATTAAGTTTGGAATATTACTAATACCACGCGCACCATCGGTGATTTGCATATTGAGTATAACGATACGAATAATTTCACCAACACCTAAAGTAGCAATCGCTAAATAATCGCCTTTTAGTCGCAGTGTTGGCATTGCTACTAAAAACGAAACAATCAAACTAATAACAAAACCAACACCCATACCAATAAACAAGCCACCAAGAGTTGGATTTTGTCGTAAGACTATCGCTGTTGAATAAGCACCAATTGACATAAAGCCTGCATGACCAAGTGAAAGTTGCCCTGTGATCCCAATGATGATGTTTAAACTCACCCCTAAGATAACATAGATGCCAATCCAATATATGATTGAACGCTGATAAGGGGTGATGATGCGTGCATCAATCATTAGCTGCACACCAACCAACACAACAACAATAAACACAAACCATACTATATTTTTCTTTGAAAAGAGTGAAGTCATACTATACTTTCTCCTTTTCATTTTTTCCAAGTAACCCACTTGGTTTAACCAGTAGGATAATTATTAGAATAATAAACACAACTGCATCTTTATACAATGTGCTGCCATAGCCAGCCACATAAGTCTCAATTAACCCAATCATAAAACCACCAAGCATTGCCCCAGGAATGATGCCAATGCCGCCAAGAACCGCAGCAACAAACGCTTTTAATCCAGGTGTAAATCCCATAAAAGGATACACACGGATATAATACAAGCCAACCATCACACCAGCTGCAGCAGCTAGAGCGCTACCAATAGCAAAGGTAATGGTAATTACAGAATCGACGTTGACACCCATTAATGCTGCAGCATCTTTATCCACTGAAACAGCACGCATTGCGCGTCCAATTTTTGTTTTTCTTACTAAAAATTGAAGCAACACCATTAAGATAATTGAAATCACAAAGATTACAAGCTGAACAAGATTAATACGTAGACCACCAATCACATAAAACTGATTCTCAATGGCTTGAGGAAATGCATAAATGCGTGCCCCCATAATACGTAACATGAGGTTTTGAATTAAAAATGATACCCCAATAGCGGTAATAAGTGCTGTAATCCGACTCGATTTTCTAAGTGGTTTATAAGCCACCCGTTCAACAACAACGCCAAGCACCGCTGTAACAACCATTGAAAAAATTAGTGCCCCATAAAAAGGAAGACCAAACACTGTAATACCTAGCATGCCCATGTAAGCACCAAACATGAATATTTCACCATGAGCAAAATTGATAAGTTTGATGATGCCATACACCATAGTATAACCAAGTGCAATCAGTGCATAAATACTCCCAATAGACAAACCATTAATTGTCTGTTGAAGAAACTGAATCATGAAACTACCCTTTCCATAAAAACAACCAGGTGAAGTAACCTTCACCTGGTTCTATTTGCATAAACTAAGGTTGTACAATTGTTGCTGAGTCTTGTTCCCCATTAACAAGCTTAATAACAACCGCTGATTTAACCGGATTATTGAATTCATTAAACGAGATGTTTCCTGTTACACCTTTAAACCCTTGTACTACTTTTAGCGCATCACGAATCGCCGTTGGATCATCAGACCCAGCGTCTTCAACTGCTTGTGCTAACATATAAACCGCATCATATGCCAACGCTGAAAGTGCATTAGGTTTTTCTTGAAATTTTGCTTCATAAGCAGCAATGAATGCCACCACTTGTGGATCCTCTAATAATACAGAGAAGTGATTTACAAAGTACACATCATTAACATTGTTTGCTCCACCAGCTAGATCATTGAAATCGGGTGTATCAAATCCATCGGGTCCTAAAATAGGAACATCAATCCCCATGTCTCTTGCTTGACGAACAATCAACGCACCACGCTCAGCATAGTCTGCAACAAATACCACATCAAAGTCACGTTGTGAGATACTTGTTAATTGTGCATTGAAATCAGTATCATTATCAGTGTATGTGGTCAATGCAACAACAGTTCCACCACGGTTTCCAAACTGATTTGCAAATGCTTCTGCTAATCCAACAGAATAATCAGAAGAATCACTATACATGATGATTGCTCGAGTTGCATCTAGTTCTCCCAAAGCAAAGTTTGCTAGTACTAATCCTTGGAAAGGATCAATAAACGATGCACGATAAACCCATGGATTGACACTATCGCCGTCCATGGTAACGCCAAGTGCTGTTGCTGAAGGTGTGAAATTTACGATTTCATACTGCTTCGCAATTGCTCCTACTGCTAATGATGGTGCTGAAGTTGCTGGTCCTAACATCGCAACAACACCATCTTGTGTTGCAAACTTAATTGCGTTTTCTACTGCTTTTGCTGTGTCATATTCATTATCATAAAAAATAAACTCTAAATCTTTCCCTAAAACACCGCCTGCAGCATTGATTTCTTCTAACGCAAGCTCCATACCCTTACGCTCAGGAATACCATAAACTGAAACAGGCCCCGTCAATTCAAGATTGACTCCAACTTTAATCGTGTCTGATGTTGATCCACATCCTACAAGTAGCGAACTCAACACGATTGCTGTTGTCAATAGTCCAACAATCTTTTTCATTTATACCCTCCTTAAATGGTAATATGTAGAGATTGTATATGAAAATTGTGTGAAAATCAACCCTATTCTTACATTTATTATCATTGTATGTAATATATTGTAAATTATGCTGTATATTTACATTATTTTACTTGGTCTTCTAAGC
>CAYGIY010000148.1:0-2992 GCA_964350055.1 uncultured Erysipelothrix sp. | reverse complement strand
ATATATATGTTTAAATAGTAATCAACACGTCTTGTTTTTATTTCGTATTAGTTTAAATCTATTTACATTAGTTTAATATTACAATGATCTGAGTAGTTAAATTTGCATAATCAAAGACTAATCAAAATAAGTAAATGCTACTTCTTTTTATGGACTTTAATTAACAGAACTAGTCGTCATAGTGACCTTTACAAGAAACGATATACAGATTATTTTCACGAAAAAAATATACTAATCTATTCTTCTCGTCAATTCTTTGTGAATAACCTTCTCGATACTTTAGTCTTTCAGGCTTGCCTTCACCTTCTAATAATCCGTTACTCAGAATACTTTTAATTTGACGATTAATTTTTGTAATCGTTTTTCTATCTTGTGAATGCCAATAGAGAAATTCATCCCAAGCAATTTCAGTAAATACAACTTTCATTAATTATCATAACTGTCTAGTTTTTCAGTAGATACATTAACTATTTCACCTTGATTTACTTGGTCAAAAGAACGACTTAATTTTAACTCATACTCAAGATTATTAATGTGCTCAATCATTTCATTAAACTTCGCTTCAGATACAATAACAACATTTTGATCATTGTTTCTCGTGACAATTAAAGTCGTATTTTCAACAACAACAGCTTCAAGTTTTTCCTTTAGATGAGTTCGAAGTGTTGTTACATTAGTTGCTCTAATAGCATTAATAGTCATAGTTATCACCTCTATACGTACATATTAACGTACTTTATAATGTACGTCAAGCGTAGTTGTATTAAAAATACCTATTCAATCTATTTCACAATTTTACCTAAAAAAGCAACCATAATTAGTTGCTTATTTGGTAAGTCTATCAATAGCTTCCTTCTGCTTGATCACCCTGCATTAGTTTTACACCACCAGAGGTTCCAATACGTGTTGCTCCAGCTTCGATCATGGCAACACAGTCTTCATAGGTTTTTACGCCACCAGCGGCTTTAACTTCAATTTGATTGTTTGCAATTTTTGCTAGCAACTTCACATCTTCTATTGTTGCTCCACCTGTTGAAAAACCAGTGCTAGTTTTAACAAAATCCGCTTTTGCTGCAATCACACACTCCGTGGCTAATATTTTTTCTTCATCACTTAATAAACATGCTTCAATAATTACTTTTAAAATATTGCTTCCAATTGCTTGTTTAATCGCAGAAATCTCTAAAATGAGATAGTCACGATCTTTCTCTAATACTTTTGAAATGTTAATGACCATGTCTATTTCGCGAGCACCATTTTCTATAGCGTTCTGTGCTTCAAATACTTTGGATTCAATTGTATTTGCGCCAAGTGGAAATCCAATAACAGCACAAACATCAACATGACTTTCTTTTAATTGTTCTGCACATAATGCAACATAGCCACCATGAATACAGACACTTTTAAACTGGTATTGTTTTGCTTGTTGACATAATGTGATAATATCTGACTTTAGTGCGGTTGGTTTTAAATTAGTATGATCAATGTATTGATTCATTTTCTTCCATCTCCTTTTGTTTGATCCATTCATTTAATGCTTGTTTGGCAGCTCTATGATCACCAATATAGTACTCTTTGCCAAATTCTTTATCCAAATATGTTTCATCACCCTTACCCAAAATAAGTACTGTATCATTTGAATTTGCCAGGCTGATGGCTTGTTTGATTGCATTGGCACGATCGTCAATAATAATATAGTTTGTATTCTTTATGCCGCGTTTAATTTGACTGCAGATTTCATACACATCTTCATTGCGTTGATCTTCCTCAGTCAAAATAATCATGTCGCAATAAATATCAGCAATTTCTCCAAGCACTTGTCGCTTTTTGGTGTCTCGTTTACCAGCACTACCGAATACAGAAATAATGCGACTTTCTGGTTTTGTTATGGATTTTGCATACTCAAAGCATTGAATAAAACCATCAGGAGTATGAGCAAAATCTACAATTGTCGTGAATAAACACTCTGAAGAAATCACTTCCATACGACCTTCAATTTGAGGAATTGCTTGGCAATATTGTATAAGTGTTTCAATCGGTATTTGTCGTTTGTAACTAACGGCAATAAGTGCTGCTGTCAGATTAAGTACATTGAACTTAGCGACTAGGTTTGTTGCAATTTCATAACTTTTATCATTGATGTTATCAATTAAGGTAAATGAAGAATCTTTTGGTCCCAAGACAATATCATTTACAACAAAATCAGCATCACGCTCAATACCATAGGTCACTACTTTTGCATCTGTATAATCAATTAAACGTTCCCCATAAGTATCATCAATATTAATGATTGCTAACCCCTCTTTTGGCAAAAGTTCGAATAATTTCGCTTTAGCAATAAAATAGTTTTCCATGTTTCCATGATAATCCAAATGGTCATGAGTTAAGTTTGTAAATATTCCGACATCAAAGCTTATGGAATCCACGCGCCGTTGTTCCAACCCGATACTGGATACCTCAATTGCCGCTGATTTTACTTTTGCTTTGACCATATCTGCAAAAATTCTATGAATGTCAATCGCATCTGGTGTAGTGAGCAGTGCAGGACGTTTCACGTTTGCATATTCGATGGATATTGTCCCAATATAACCTGATAACTCACTTTGTGAGTTAAGATAGTGAATCAAAGAGGCAGTTGTACTTTTTCCATTGGTTCCAGTAATACCATAGACATCCATTTTTGAAGATGGCTTTTTATAAAATGCATGTGCCACTTGATTGAGCGTTTTTAACACATCTTTCACTTGGATATACACGATGCCTTCTTTTTTACTAGATAGTGTGTCACTATGAACAACAGCAATTGCACCATGTTCAATGGCTTGATCTACAAAGCGATGACCATCAAATACCATGCCTTTTAAACAGAAAAACAACCCATCACGGCTAATCTTTCGTGAATCGCTCATTAAGTTTTTAACTTCAATTTTTGGTGCTTCAGTAAATATTTCATTTAATAACATAGAGTCCCCTTATATGAGTGTTCCAATAC
>CAYGIY010000147.1:0-3010 GCA_964350055.1 uncultured Erysipelothrix sp. | reverse complement strand
TGACCATGTGTCTTGGCCCGCTGTTATCATCAAAATATAGTGTTTGCTTATGTTCAAGTTTTTTGTTTTCAGCTAATCGATAAACATAAACTTGATTTAATCCTAAATCGCAAACAAAAACAGAATTATAATCATGAATCAGTTCAATATAGTGCGCTTTAGAACCTTCTTCATATTGGATTTTTTGCAAACTCTCTAGTTGCCCATTAATATAATGATAGCTATTCACTTGTCCAAGATGATAATTGGCACTAAATAGGATGTTGTTGCTTGAGTTATAACTAACATAACAAGGTGGGACTTTTTGATTTAAAATTTCATTTACTAAAACTCCGTTATTAAAATAAGCAACGCCTGCTTTATCATCTTTTTGGCACACACTAAACACCTTTGTACCGTCAACTGCCAAATAAGTAGGATTGCTCACTTTAAGATAATTAATTAATTCTTTACATTCATGTGTTCTTTCATCTAATTCTAATGAGTATATTCCCTCGCTTTCCTTTTTTGTATATGTTCCTAAAAGTACTTGCATAGGTTTGTCACTTCCTTTCAGGTAGTAAAATCCATAGAATAATGTAAATACCTAACCCAGTTCCATAGACTAGAAACGCAACTGCAAATATAAGACGGATGATTGTGACATCAATTTTTAGTTTCTCTGATATTCCAGAACAAACACCACCAATGACTGCATCATTACTTGATTTAAACCAACCGCCATCTGGATCTCTATAAGCCATATGTACCTCCTTTTAATCATTATATCATAGCATTTTTGACTCGTGACATAACTTTGGATGCACTGCAAAAACCATTGCATTGATTTCCTGTACGTGAGGCTTTAAAAGGTTATACGCTGCAATCAGTGTATTGCCTGTTGTAGCAACATCATCAATGAGTATAATGCGCTTATTTTTGATGTGATCAATGTTGGTTAATTCCATCATGTCTGATATTTTACTTCTTGATGACTTTGATTGTGCTGATTGCTTCCAGTTTCTGCTTTTTTTGATGACATCTTCATAGTGAATGCGGTGAACATCAAGCATCTTATGAAGATGATTGAATCCTCTGTTTTGGATCTTAATTTGATGTGAAGGGATCACAACATTGATGTAACGGCTATACTTGAGATGTTTTTTTGAGTGATGAAAAAATAGTTTTGCTAAAGGTAAATCTCTATCTTCTTTGAATTGATAAATGAGACGTTCAATATCTTTGTCATATATAAAACTAGCTGAACATTGTAAATTGTCTACTTTAAATTTTATTTTTCTTGGCGTTAACAATTTTTTACACGCAGCACATAGTTGAGGTCTATTGATTAATAAATCAAAAATGGTTGCATCATGATATAAACTTTTTAAACACCAAATGCATATTTGTTCGCTTTTTCTATTTCTAGGATGCACTGATCAACCTCCCAAGATTGTTCACTTAAGAGAAAATAGCATTTACCACTAGGATAATCTTTATCTCTTCCAACACGACCACTGATTTGGATTAAACTTGCTTTATCAAAAACAACATGATTAGCATTTAAAACAACGACATGGATGTTTGAAAATGTTACGCCTCTTTCAAGTACGGTTGTGCATACTATATGCATAAACTTTTTCTCCATGAATTTTTGCAAAATCTCTTCTTTTTTTTCTGTTTTTGATGTCATACACATCAGATTAAATAGTCGACTTATCTTTTTTGCTTTTTTTATTGTCGGTACAAATATCATCGTTTGATAGGTAGCAGCCTTAAGGTAATTGTATAACCATACATATAAGTACAGGTTAAAGGAAATTATTTTAATTGGAACTGGAAGTCTATTTTTAAATGGCCTTTCATATAAAGTCACATGTTCAACTTGTTTGTTCTTTACTTCTAATCGTTGTTGCTTACTTGGTGTTGCCGTTAAAGAAACAATATGACCTTTGACACTATTTAAAGCAAATGCTTCTAACATGGAATCTCCTTTATATGGGAATGCATCCGGTTCATCTAGAACAAGTAGATCAAAGTAATTTTCATATCTAAAAAGTTGATGCGTTGTGCAAACAATTAAATCACCATCAACTATTTCCGTAAAACCTTCACACACTGCAATCACTTTAATTGTTGGAAAAATACTTTGAAGTCTTTCTTTTAATTGCAGCACAACCTGCCTTCTAGGAATTGCCCATCCTACCTTTCTATTCTCTTTTAGTGCATTTGCAATTGCTTGTACAACAAGCTCTGTTTTGCCAGCACCACATACTGCTTCGACTAAAACTGAATGATGCTTCACTAAGTCCGCAATTTTTTGGCTTACTTTTTTCTGATTTATAGTCAACTCAAAAGATAAACCATAATCATTTTCTTTTAGAGAGATTTCTCTTTGTTCTATTTTCTTTTGAATACGATTTGCATAGGATAAGCAAAATCTACATAAAACATGACCATTTAGAATAAAGAACCCATTTTGGTTAATATTATGACATCTTGTGCATTGTTTCATAAAAAAATCACCCTTCTATCTTTCGATAAAAGAGTGATCATTCCTTTACTACCAAGTCTTTATTTTATCTTTTTTTACAAGAAATGCTTTTTTTGCATGTATAGCCATAGGTGTGTCGCTTAATGAATCTGAGTAAAATTCTTCGATGTCCGACAAATTATATTGTTCTTTAAAACGGATTGGTTTTTCTTCACCATAACAATTTTCTCTGTGATTTTTCCCCGTCTTTTCATCAACAATAGAAGCAATCAGATCAACATTCAATTTGTCACAAATCGGTTTTAGCAAAAATGTTGGTGAAGCCGAAATGATAACATCATCTTCTCTTCTTTGTTTAAGATACCAAATTTGTATGTTTTTTTCATGTTTTTCCCAAAAGGAATTAACTCGCTGACTCATGTTTGGTATTGAAGCAAAATAGGTGTATACGATTGTTTTTAATTCAGTTTTTGTTATTTTTTTTAGTTTGTAGCGAATCATTGCATTTAATTGTCTTGGAATATACCGAACCAACCG
>CAYGIY010000146.1:0-3063 GCA_964350055.1 uncultured Erysipelothrix sp. | reverse complement strand
GATATACTCATATCAGAGGTGAAATTATGGCTAAATCAAAACTAAGTTTAAGGAATATAAATAAGATTTATGATAATCATGTTCAAGCTGTATTTGATTTTAATTTAGAAGTAGAAGATCGGGAGTTTATTGTGTTGGTTGGACCATCAGGTTGTGGTAAATCGACAACGCTTCGTATGATTGCTGGATTAGAAGATATTACTTCAGGTGAATTGTACATTGAAGATCGATTGGTAAATAATGTGCAACCAAAAGATCGTGATATTGCGATGGTTTTTCAATCATATGCTTTATATCCACATATGTCAGTATATGATAATATGGCTTTTGGTTTGAAACTTAAAAAAATGCCTAAGGATGAAATCGATAGACGAGTACGTGAGGCTGCGAGAATTTTAGAGATTGAACCCTATTTAAAAAGAAAGCCTAAGGCTCTTTCTGGTGGGCAAAGACAACGGGTTGCTTTAGGAAGAGCAATCGTGCGTAATGCAAAAGTGTTTTTGATGGATGAACCATTAAGTAACTTGGATGCAAAACTACGTGTTCAAATGCGTACTGAGATTATTAAACTACATGATCGAATTGAAACAACAACAGTTTATGTCACTCATGATCAAACAGAGGCGATGACAATGGCAGATCGTATCGTGATTATGAAAGATGGTTATATACAACAAATAGGTTCACCAAAAGAAGTCTATGATAAACCACAAAACATGTTTGTTGCAAACTTCATTGGGTCACCTGCTATGAATTTTATCTATGGAATGTATAAAAACAATTCATTTCATGTCGAAGGGACGAGTTTTAATGTTCCTGACATGTATCGAAAAGATTTAATTCCTTATGAAGGAAAAGAAGTTGTATTAGGTATCCGTCCTGAGGATATACATTATGAAGGCATTGTTGCTGATACATTCCCAGATACACCTTTTGATTTTTATGTGGAAGTCAGTGAATTACTTGGGCATGAATTTATTCTACATGGAAAATTTGCAGGACAACCAATTTTGGCAAAAGTTGCTTCAAGAGCAAATGTGAAAATGCATGATACAATTCAGTTATCAATGGCGACGACAAAGCTTCGTTTCTTTGATAAAGAAACAGAAAAGGTTATTACAGAATAATTATGGCGAAAAATTCATCGAAAAAACTTTGCCATCAAATAATATATCAAGTGTATCATCGGAATTTCTCAGAGGAAGGTACATTTAAAGGAATTGAAGACCAATTAGATCGTCTTGTTGATCTTAACGTAGACATTTTATACTTGTTACCAATTCATCCGATTGGATCGGTTTCTCGAAAAGGAAAACTTGGGAGTCCTTATTCAATCTCTGATTTTTATGGTATTAATCCTGAGCTTGGAACATTGGATGATCTACGATCATTAATTGATAAAGCACATCAGCGTGGTTTGAAAGTGATGATGGATATTGTTTTTAATCATACAAGTAAAGACCACAAGTGGTTAAAAGAACACCCTGAATTTTACTACAAAAATGATAAGGGAGATTTTTCCAACCGTGTTGGAGAATGGTCAGATATTACAGATTTAGATTACACCTATAAACCTCTTTGGAAGACAATGCAAGATATACTTGTTTATTGGGCAACGTTTGGTTTTGATGGTTTCCGATGTGACGTTGCTTCTTTTGTGCCTGTGGATTTTTGGATTGAAGCAAGAGAAAAAGTTGCCAAGATTAATCCGGAGTTTTTATGGCTAGCTGAAAGTGTGCATAAAGAATTTGTTAAAGAAATGCGCGGGTATGGTTTTGATTGTCATAGTGATGGTGAACTTTATCAAGCATTTGATATCACATATGATTATGATATTTTTATTGAGCTTGAAGGTTATTTAACAGGGAAATCACCGTTAGCATTGTATGTGGATCGTTTAAATCTGCAGGAAGTTATTTATCCTGATAATTATTTAAAGGCAAGAATGTATGAGAATCATGATGTTCCGCGCTTGATGAAACAAACAAAAGATGTTGCTAAAACAAAGAATTGGATCGCAGTCGTATTTATGCTTAAAGGGGTTGCTTTTTTAAATGGTGGAATCGAAACATTGACTGATAAGTTACCGAATCTATTTGAAAAAGATACAATTGATTGGTCTCAAATTAATCATGATTGGGTGACTCAACTTAAATCTATGATTGAGTTGAAGAAGCGAGACATTTTTAGTGAGTATTCATCATATTCAGTAGTTGAACAACAAAAAGATGTCTTGGTCATTTCATATCAAAGAGAGAGTGAACTTTTACTATCCATTTGTAATGTTGGACAAGTTAAAGCAAACATTAAAGTTCCTTTAGAAGATGGTGAATACTTAAATGAGTTTAATAAGAAAAAGATATCCGTAAAAAACCACGTGATATCTTGTCAGAAAGATCCGATTATTATTCACAAGCAGTGACTATTTATTTGAAATGATTGTATAATCTTGCAAAGAAGCTTCGGCTTCTTTTTCTTCTGGATTTTTTATTCGATCGATTAAATGTTGCATTGCTTTCATTCCAAGTTTGAAACTATCAAGATCCACAGTTGTGAATGAAGGTTTACTTATACGTGAAAAAATTGTGTTATCAAAACCTGTGACATAGAAATCCTGATTGACATCAAATCCTTTATTTCTAAGCTCTTCAATGACACCAACAGCAAGTAAATCAGAAGTAGTAAAAAATCCAGTCACCTGTGGATGCTCACTCAAAATTTTACGAGTAAGATAACGAGAAGATGCATAACCAAATAGGTGTTCTTCAATTGTTTCGGTAATGATTGGTAAATTGTGTTTATTTAATAAATCTTGATAGGCACGGAATTTTTCAGTTGCGGAAATGATGCAAGAAGAACCTGTATGAATAAATGCAATTTCTTTATGTCCATTTGAGATTATTCTCTCCATTAGTTCAACAGATGCTTTGTAAAAATCAATTGAGAAATAAGAGGTGTTTGCATCTGGAATGTATTCTACAACCTGAACAATTGGGTAATTGTCATGTAATTGTGCTAAGTCAGATTTATCTAGTGTATTGGATATTAAAATAACACCATCAA
>CAYGIY010000145.1:0-3071 GCA_964350055.1 uncultured Erysipelothrix sp. | reverse complement strand
AATAATTCTGCATAAACTTCCTCTATCCCTAGTTGATTAGCAATCAAGTCTGCTATTTCTTGCTTGTCCCCTGAAAGCATAATCACTTGTGTGTTTAGTTTATTCTTTAAATATGAAACTGCTTGGGCTGCATCATCTTTTAAATGATCTGCAACTATAATTGTTCCAACATGTTGATGATCAATGGCAACATAAACTTCACTACCAATAGAATTATTGATTTTTATATCAATATTATGATTTTGCATATGTTTTTGGTTACCTACAAACACATGTTGATCATCAATGATTGCCTCTATTCCATAACCGGCATTTTCTTTTAGTACTCTAACTAAATTAATTTCGATTGCATGTTTATAGAATTTTACGATAGAAATTGCGATAGGATGATTTGATTGTGATTCAGCATACGCTGCTATTTTGAGTATGTCTTCTTTTGTAAAAGGTGTATAGTGGATGATATTGCTAATTTCAAATTGACCTTTTGTTAATGTTCCTGTTTTGTCAAAAACTACGGTAGTGACATCATGAAGTGCTTCTAAATAGTTACTTCCTTTGACTAATATCCCATGCTTAGATGCTGCACCAATCCCTCCAAAAAATCCAAGCGGGATCGAGATTACGAGTGCACATGGACAAGATATCACCAAGAATACAAGTGCTCGATAAAACCAATCTGAAAAAGTCGCTCCTGAAATAATCAAAGGCGGAATGATTGCAATAATAACAGCTAAAACAACAACAATCGGTGTGTATACTCTTGCAAACTTGGTGATAAACTTTTCAGTTGGTGCTTTGTTACTACTTGCATGTTCAACTAATTCTATTATTTTATTCACGGTCGATTCAAGATATGGTTTGGTTACCTCAATGTGTAATACACCATTTAAATTAATACAACCGCTGTAAACATCATGTCCTTCAAAGATTTCTTTTGGGATTGACTCCCCTGTGATTGCTGATGTATCAACACTTGAATAACCACGAATGACGATACCATCAAGCGGTATTTTATCACCGGCTTTGACCATGATGATTTCACCAACTCGCACCTTTTCTGGTGATAGTTTAATATCGATACCATTTCTAATGACATACGCATACTCAGGTTTAATATCCAATAATGAAGCAATAGCAGATCGTGAATGATTCACCGAACGTTCTTGAAAATACTCACCTACTTTGTAAAATAACATCACAGCAACAGCCTCAGGGTACTCACCAATAGCAAAAGCACCAAAAGTGGCAATTGTCATGAGGAAATTTTCATCAAACCATTGTCTTTTCATCACATTACCAACAGCTTTGAATACAACATCATGTCCTGCAAGTAAATAACTTATCATATAGATTATCAAAGCTAGCATCGGATATGGAACAAGTAATGCTATCCCTAATAAAATAGCACTCAATGCAATTAACCCTATACTTTTACTTGTTTGTTTTGACTTAGATTGCTTTCTTTTGTTTGGTTCATTAAGAATCATCGTAACATCCGGCTCAATTTCAATAATGATACCCTTGCATGTTTCAATTATTTGATCAGTATTAGTATGCTCAAAAAAACCTAGAATCATCTGACTTGATGCAAAGTCAATAGAAACGTAGTTTATCCCCGCTACATCTTTTATTTTATTTTCGATTTTTATAGCACAACTTGCACAACTTAATCCATCAAGTTTAAATACTTGCTTCTGATTACTGTGTTTCTTAATCTCTATATGAGGTTCGTGTGCGTGAATAATTTTTTCAAGCTTGTGCTCAATTTCTTTTTGATTCATGTTTGACTGCGTTTTTATGAACATTTTCTGATTAGCAAAATCAATTGATGTTTTTACTCCTTCAATACGATTGGTTTCATCCATAATCTTATTTGCACAATTTGCGCAACTTAAACCATCCAATGTCCAATATTCTTCTATCTTCACGATACTAATTCACCTTAACTTTCTTGAACATGAGATAATCCTTGAGCAAATATTTGTTCAACATGATGATCATCTAAACCATAATAGACCACTTTCCCGACTTTTTGATACTTAACTAAACGGGATTGTTTTAGAACACGCAATTGATGAGAAATTGCTGATTGTGTCATGTTCAATAGTGATGCAATATCACACACACACATCTCTGAAACAGACAATGCATACAATATTCGAACTCTTGTGGGATCAGAAAATACTTTAAATAAGTTTGCTAAATCAAGGAGCATATGTTGATTTGGCATAGCTGCTTTCACTTTATCAACAACGTCTTGATGAATAATGGTATTATCACACAAAATTAATTCTTCTTTCATAATATCTCCTTATTTGAATATATGAGCATATGTTCATATGTATTATAAATACAATACTTAATTTTGTCAAAAAAAACAGCTTTTTCGCTGTTTATATACCTATAATTTCATTGATTTGATTTAGGTCATTTTTTATTGATGATACACTTATCAGATAATGAATATCATCTCTATCACTTAAATCCACCATGTCTTTGGCCCATATAACATCAATGCTTGCATGATTGGCAGCTTTGATTCCAGAATATGAGTCTTCAAATATAAGAGCATCCTCATTATTCAAGTCAAAATAGTCAACAACACGTCGATAAATTTCTGGATCGGGTTTAGCATGTTCAACCATATCTCCAAACATGTGATAATCCAATAAATGATAAAGCTTTGCCCTCTTTAACAACCGAATTGCTTTAGTTGAAATAGTTGAACTACCAACAGCTGTTTTAATATTGTTTTGACGTAACTCATTAAGTAAATCAAAAATCCCTTCCTTTACATCAATCCCATATTGATCGACATGCTTAAAAAACAAATCAAATGAGTAATCCTGTAACTCATCAAAACGGTCAACGCCAAGCTTATTTAAAAACATTTGTCTTGAATTGGCCACACTCATCCCGACAAGCGATAGCCTTTCTTGATCTGTAAAGTGAAGTTTCTTATCAGTAAACGTTTGATTCCAACATTGATCACTTAGTTTTTCTGAATCAATTAAAACACCATCCATGTCAAATATTACTAATTTCTTACTCATGAATCTCCAATCTATATG
>CAYGIY010000144.1:0-3091 GCA_964350055.1 uncultured Erysipelothrix sp. | reverse complement strand
GCGTGCAGAGATTGCGGTAAGATGGTGGGTAATTAACAATACTTTTATTCATTCATCGTCTAATAATGCACTGCTAAAAGCAAAAGCGCAAAGTGAAGGTGAATGGGTATATAAAGTGAATCAACACACCCATGGCAAAGTAGCGTTAGTTGATTATACAAACAAAGAAATTACAAATGATGTCTTATTAGAATGGACAAACTAGGGAGAGAAAAATATGCAAATCACAGATCAAGCAAAAGAATTAGTAAGTAAAATTTTAGTTGATAACAACGCCAAAGCAATTCGAGTTCAAATTGTTAGAGGTTGTTGTGGACCATCCGTTTCATTATCAATTGCAAATCCACAAGAAAATGATGAAGTTGTTCAGGTTAATGGAATTGATGTCATGTACGTCGATAACGCAGCTTCACAAACAGAAACGGTTATTTTAGCAGAAAAAGAAGGACAACTTTTCTTAAATGATCCTAATGCTAACTGCTAATTAGCAAACAAACATTACAAGGCATTCATGAGTTGAATGCCTTGTTTTTTAAGGAGTAACATGGGAATTATTCAAGTTGTTATGGTGTTTGGGTTAATCTTCTTTGCACTTAAAAAGAAGTTACCACTTTATGTCGCAATGTTGACTGGTAGTGTTGCGATTGTTTTTTTGTACATGATAAATTTCAGTGATGTTTTTTCTATTACAATAGATAGCATTACCAATGAAACAACAATTAGCATATTATTGTCATTCTATCTTATTGTGGTGTTACAAAAAATGATGGAACACAAAAATCATACAATCATGGCTACTCAAGCACTAGAGAAATTGTTCAATAGTAAACGGATTAATGTGATGATTACACCATTTATTATTGGACTAATGCCTTCTGCTGGAGTTGCTCATGTGGTTTCTCCTATTGTAAAAACATCCTCAGATGGTTATTTAAGTAATGATGAACAAGTGGTTGTGACAAGCTTTTATCGACATCTATCAGAATCATTTTTACCTACTTATGCGCATATATTATTAGCTGTCCAATTGGCTGGAATAAGTATGACGGCATTTGTTATTTACATGTTTCCAATGGTAGGTGTGTTATTTTTTCTAGGCTTTATATTTTATGTACGCAAAATACCAAAAGGAAATGGTATCTTAAAATGCAAGTGTAAATATGATGAGTGGTTAAAACTTCTACAAGCTTTATGGCCATTACTTTTAGCCATTATCATTGTATTAGTCTTTGAGGTTTATGTTTATGTTGGTGTTGGAGTATCAATTGTTCTTTCGGTTATTTTTAATCGATTTTCAATAAAAACGATGTTTGATATCCTTGTTAAAGCTTTTGACTACAAAGTATTAATTGCAATCATTGTCATTATGATTTTCAAAGACTTATTGGTCTATACAGATGTCATTACACATTTACCTGATACACTGTCCTTTTTACCCATACCTTTTGTTGTGGTAGTTGTTATTATATTTTTTATTAGTAGCTTTATGTTGGGGGGACAAGCAACTGTTGCCTTGTTTATTCCATTTACATATAGTGTGATTACTGATGGTGGTGTCGCGTTGATGATTATGCTAATGTCGGTGATGTTTATGGCATCACAAATGTCACCCGTACATATTTGTTTAACAGTAATAGTGGATTATTTTCATTCAACCTTTGCAAATCTAGTGAAGAAGACAATACCAATAGCAATAACGTTCATCATGATTAGTGCTATATATAGCTACTTCTTATACTTTATTCAGTAAAAAAAATCAACCACAAAAACAGCATAACAACATAAAAGAAGATGAGTTTGACGTTCTTTATAGGCTTTAAAATAAACGTCTTGTTAGTGTTTTGTGATATAAATGTAAAGATATTGTAAATATTGCTAATTCGATTGTTGATTCAGTAGTTGGATGCTATGATACTAAAAAATAGTGATTTTTGGAGGTCGACAAATGATAAAAATATTATTTGTATGTGTTCACAATTCTGCACGTAGTCAAATCGCAGAAACGTTAATGAATGATCTTGGACAAGGTAAGTTTGTTGCTGAAAGTGCAGGACTAGAACCTGGTACGTTAAATGATGATGTAATAGACTCGATGGCAGAATTAGGATATGACATTAGTAATAACGCAACTAAATCTGTTTTTGATTTCTATAAAGAAGGAAGAAGATATCATTATGTCATTAAAGTTTGTGACCAAATCAATGGACAGAAATGTCCCATCTTTCCAGCAACAAAAGCACAAATTGATTGGAATCATGAAGACCCTTCAGCGTTTTTAGGATCAAAGGCAGAAAGATTAGATCAAGTTAGAGTAATAAGAGAAGATATAAAAAAAAATATTATGGCATTTATTGAATATCATCAGTTAAAAGACTTTGATTTCTCAAGAGCTGCATCAATTAAGGATAAACAAAGTTTGCTAAACGATGCAAAACACTCGTTATCTATTGATCATTTAGTTGTAAAATACAATGAAAAAGAGTTTGTTGGTGCAAGTACATCTTTATTTAAGCAAAAAGAACGAATTCAACATGGGCAAAGTGTTGTTGCTGCAACTAATTTGATCTTGTTTGATTATGCAGAGAGCATCAAAAGAGAATACAATGTTGAATATTTGACATCAAATCAAGTCTTAGGACTTATGGATCAATTATGGGATATACTATATCCTGTTAAACAAGGAAAAATATCCTTGCAAGCATTTATTCAAGGGCTAGAATCATTTGAATCAATAAAGCACATCAACTATTCAATTAACTATCGAACTATAGAACCAAACACCTCAAGCAAATACAGAGAATCAGTCATCGAATATATAACACAAGCACTATCAAAAAAAAGACCTGTTGCTTATTTAAGTCAAACATTATCAGATAATACAAGCAATCAATGGAGTTGGGTGATTGTATTTAAAATTGAAGATTCAGGTAAAAAGGTGAGTGTTATAGATAATGGTAGTGTTCATGTTATTGATTTAACTGATTGGTTCAATCAAAAAGATGCCATCGGTGGGTTTGTTCATTTATAGTTATAAACTTTGGCAAATGGGTTGTTCTAATTAGGAGTATAGGTACACATTTGCTTGGATTTA
>CAYGIY010000143.1:0-3094 GCA_964350055.1 uncultured Erysipelothrix sp. | reverse complement strand
ATCAACGCTATAACGAAGCCACGGGAAACGGTAACCATCAGCATAAAAAGCAATTTTCCATTTCTTATAAGTTATTGTCAATACAAGAAGAATTAAAAGAAAGACTCCCACAAGTAAGACACCAAGCGAGTTAGGTAAATACGATATTGTTCCAGCTATTATCGAGGATAGGGCTAACTGTAAATCTGCGTAGATAGTTGATAACCAAGAAAAAATAGTTTCACCATTTTGTAGATAAACGTACATCAAAAATAGTAATGAAAAGAAAACCCCAGAAATTCTGTAAATCTTTTTCTTTACCAGTTGCAACAAACCGATAACACTAACAATAAAGACATAAATTGGCATCCTATCAAAGGTAGACATAGCTAAAAAAGTTTGAGCAATGCTAATGACAAAAAGAAAGACGATGCTGCTTTCAATAATCAGTTCAAACTTTTTCATAGGCACCTCCATCATTTTGATAAACAATGAAATTCTTTTGTTGATCAACGCTAATGATCAGTGTGTTTTCTAAAACATCTTCTTTTAATAGTGATAATAGTGAATCATCAAAAAAAGGAATAAAGATTACTTTGTTGCTATCGGATGATAGGTACTGATCTAGTTTAAGTAGTACTTGTTTGTTTCTATTATCAGGTGTAAACACAGCAAAATCAACTTGTTTAACCTTAGTGTGATATTCTCCTTGATCAATGACTCCAAAAATGGATGTGTTTAACACAGTCATCACCAATGTATAAAAGACAGACAGTAAAAATTCATAATGGGAACCTTCACTCCCACAGAATATGAAGTATGTTTCTTTTTTCTTTTCAAACTCAAATTCCTTAATCGTGATGGTTTGTGTTTTTGAAGTTGTTTTCCAATCAATATGCTTGGTGTTATCACCTGCTTCATATTCCCTTAATTTATAGAGTTCGAAAGACCGTTGATTGTCCTTCTTTTTCAAATTTAACACAGGAGCTAAATGTTGATTCATCAATAAATTTGTTGCATCACTATTAAGTTTTGGTAAAACATAAATAGTGGACAACAGTCTTTTATTGACGGATTTAACCAATACATTAAAGAAATCAATGGCCTTTAGTTTTAGATCAGGACGTTTGTAGATACCTCGCGTTAATCCTTGAAGTGATATGGGGATTTGAACACTTGATTGATTAAAAGATAGCCTTTTTGTGGTGCTTTTTAATTTAGGGTGATCAAAATAAAGTGTCAGTGAAAGATACGGCAAATAAATAGCGCGATTAAAGCGATGTTTGATCGTGATGTTTTGTGTAAAGTCACTTTCTGGAGCAAGTATGATGATCTCTTGTTTTTCAATATCAAGATAAAACAAAGGAAAAAGCAATGTCAGTGTATTAAACACCAGTAGTCCAAATAATACAAAGACAAGGACCCAAGACGCCGTAAAACCAAAGGTGACAGCATGAAAAAAGACACCAATAAAGAGTGCGATCCAAAATGCATTATTAATCCATGACTTCACACTTAACCTCATACTGAAATTTTAGGTATTTTAATCGACTTTAACAACTCCACAAGCACTTGATTGGATTGATCAAACGATTGTCGATAGCGATTGTTTAATATGATACGGTGAGAGAATGTTGGAACAACCAACGCTTTGACATCATCTAAAGACACATAATCTCTACCAGATACGATCGCATACGCTTTGGCAGCTTTGATTAGTGCTAATGATCCCCTAGGACTAACGCCTAGTTTAATTTTTTCATTGTTTCGGGTTGCGACAACAATATCCATGATATAAGCCGCAATATCTTTGTGAACATAAACATCACTCACTTGTTTTTTTAGTTGTGTGATCTGTTCTTTGCTCATGACTTCTTTAACTTTTAAATACGGTTCATCCTCTTGATTTAGCAATAACATTGTCTCTTGTTCAACACTTGGATAACCAAGTGTTAGTTTAAATAGAAACCGATCAAGTTGTGCTTCGATTAGGGGATAAGTTCCTTCATATTCAATTGGATTTTGTGTTGCTAAAACAAAGAAGTGTTCATTTAACGGATAGGTTTGGTTATCAATGGTTACTTGCTTTTCATTCATTGCTTCAAGTAATGCAGATTGTGTTTTAGGTGTGGTTCGGTTTATTTCATCTGCAAGCATGATATCTGCAAATACAGGGCCTTTTTTAAGCGTAAATAATTGTGTTTTTAAATCAAACATCGAAACACCCACGATGTCACTTGGTAATAAATCAGGTGTAAATTGCACACGACCAAATGTGCTTTGAAGTGCTTTCGAAAGTGATTTAACCAGCGTTGTCTTTCCAACACCAGGTATGTCTTCAAAAAGGACATGTCCACTAGCAAGCATGGCACTTAATGTTAGTTTGATGACTTCTTCTTTTCCAACAATAACGTTACTTACTTCATCAATGACTTGTAAGATACTATTTTGGTTTTCTTGTTTTTGATCGATGTTTGTGTTCATGGTATCTCTCTTTTCTATACTAAAGTGTACCACAGGTCTTACGTTTTGAGAATTTCAAAGCCCAGTAAAAATTGTTGCTTATAATCAATGAGTTTTAATGACCTTTCATCTAAGATCTCTTGACTGATATTGTATTGGTGCCAATAGCTTTGGTTATTATCATGTAGTCTGTTTAGCTAGATCTATGTAGGGAAAGCTTTCGCATGTCTGCTATATTTTGCTTGTCTTAACATTGATATTAGAACCAAAATGATCCAAAACATACCATTCTTCATTGTATTTATATGTTAGTGTCAAATAAAATCGGAAAATAATTTAGTAAGACAAGTAAACATAAAATCTATAATTTAAGTAATGGAATCTTTTAACCATTTAGTTATTGAAGAAGCATAATATTCAGATTTTGGTTCAAAGATGGAGAAATCATAATCTTCAGAAATGATACGGATGTTTTTTTCTTTTTTCGTGTCCATTGCTTGAAAGTAAAGTGAACGTAAATCATAGTGATTCAGGTGGTGATTTCTTAATGCAAGATAAATCGAAAGATTGGATTTAGTATAGGCTTTAGGAACACTGGAGAATTGCGAAGCGATCATGTGAGAGATTGCCTGTTCCATAGGACAACCTACAT
>CAYGIY010000142.1:0-3105 GCA_964350055.1 uncultured Erysipelothrix sp. | reverse complement strand
TTTTGATAGAATACATAGCAATTTTCAACAAAATATGCAACAATTAGGTAGTTTTTAGAAAGAGACTATAAATGACTGGCTATAAAAATGGATTATTAGCAATTGTACTAATACTAATCGTGCAGTTTGTCGTGACATTTGAGATGAGCGTGGTGATGCCATTAGCACCGTTAATTGCTGATTTATACGAAATACCTTATCATCAAGTGACATATATGAATATTGGATATGCGTTTTTTGGTATGTTTGCACCAATCATTGGATACAATGCTGATCGTGTTGGATTAAAGAAGATGATTCTTTTTAGTCTATTTATATTCGCATTAGGTAGTACTTTAATTGCAAATGTGCCATCATTGTTTGCTTATGTTATTGGTCGTTCATTTATGGGGTTAAGCTTTTTTACGATGTTGGGGATTGGTCTATCCTATCTTTCACTATTAGTTAAACAAGAAAGACTTGGAGTAGTCAGCGGATTACATAGAGTAGCATTTGGATTAGGCGTCTTCATATCGCCTTTAGTGGGTACTTATTTGGCAGAAAATATTGGGTTTTTCTCAATTTATCAAATCTTGTCGATTGTGATGTTTGGCATATTAATCATCTTGTTGGTGAGTATTCCAAACATTGAAAACGCATCCGTTAGTAGCTCGATGAGTGATGTATCAACATTAATCAAAGGAAAAAAAGAGAGAAAGATGATGATGGCGACTTTCTTAATGTCACTGCCGGCTATATTTTTCTTTAATTATTTAAGTGTTTATTTAAATGGATTAGGGTATACATCAAGTATGATTGCAAGTGTTTATACCACCGTTGCTGCTGGATCTGTTTTAGGTGGTGTTGCAATCATTTTCTTTGCTGACAAAGTTGGTAAAGCTGAGATGCTAGTATTTGTTACAACAATTGCACCTATTATATTAGTGTTGTTTTATTTTTCAAGTGGGGCTGCATTGTTCATTTTTGGATTAATGTTTGGGTTTTCATTTGATTCGGCAACAGGGCTATTATTTCCTGTAGGTAGCATGTTGGTCACACGATATAAGGCAACTTTTTTAACGTTACTAAGTTTGACGATGTCGTTTGTCAATGTTGTTTCTAATATTATCGGTCCAACCATCTATGCTTTTGGTGGTTTTGCATTAACACTTGGAATTGTCGCAAGTGGCATTGCCATTGCAAGTGTCTTGCTAAGAGCAACAACATTTCACTTAAGACTAAAAAAACACTGATTTCTCAGTGATTTTTCTTACTCTACAGTCACAGATTTGGCCAAATTTCTTGGTTTGTCTACATCACAGCCTCTTAATACAGACATATAATAAGCAAATAATTGTAATAGTATAATAGAAATAAATGGCATCGTCCAATCTGGACAATTTGGCAGATCAATAATTTCATCTGCAACATCATCAGAAATAGCCATGTTTTCTTTTTTTAGTAAAAGGACATTAGCTCCTCTTGCTTTAACTTCCTTAATATTACTGATTGTTTTTTCAAATACGTTTGTTTGAGTTGCGAGTGCAATTACAGGAACTTCATCGGTAATCAAAGAAATTGTTCCGTGTTTAAGCTCTCCAGCAGGATACGCTTCACAGTGGATGTAACTGATCTCTTTGAGTTTTAATGAGCTTTCTAAAGCAACCAAATAATCTAATCCTCTTCCTATAAAAAATAGATGTTGTGCACCTTGATACAAGGAAGCTTTGTGTTGTATTACTTTCTCTTTTGAAAACACGCCATCGAGTTGGTGTTCAATTTGCATCAACTCATTAGATAATTGTTTTGCTTCTTGTTGTGATAACACTTGATTGATTCTACCAAGATAGATGGCAAAGGCAGCTAATAATGCTGTTTGAACATAATATGCTTTCGTTGATGCGACAGCAATCTCAATACCTGCATGTGTCATCAAAAGCATGTCAGCTTCTCTTGAAATGGATGATCCAGCAACATTGACTATGGCTAAGGTGCGAATGTTTCGCTCTTTAGCTAATCTTAATGCTGCTAAACTATCAGCTGTTTCTCCAGATTGGGAAACGATGATTACCAAATCATTGGCATTTAAGATAGGATCACGATATCTAAATTCTGATGCAATATCATAAACAACATCAGCTTTAGCAAATCTTTGAAGTAGCACTTGACCAATCATTCCTGCATGCATGGCGGTACCACAAGCAACAATATGAATCTTTTGAATGTTCTTAAACATTTCAGGATAGACATGATCTATTTCAAAATTAAACTGACCATCTTTGTATCGAACGGATAATGTCCTTATAAAAGCTTCTTTTTGTTCATGTATCTCCTTGAGCATAAAATGAGGATATCCTGCTTTTTCAGCAGTTTGCTCATCCCAATCAGCAACTTGAATATCTTTTTGAATGGGTTCACGATCAAGATTTACGATTTGTACAGAGTCTTTGTTGATAATTGCAATCTCGTTGGCTTCTAATAGGTAATACTTTTTGGTATGTTTTAAAATAGCAGTCATATCAGATGAGATGAAGTTTTCGCCTTGACCTAATCCAATGAGTAGTGGGCTATCTTTTCTTACGGCATAAATCGTTTCATCATGATCAGCAAACATCATACCTAAAGCATAAGAACCTTCCATTTTTTCGATTAGTTTGATGATTGCTTCAATAGGGTCTTCCTTTTGAACATAATAATAATCTAAACATTTTGCGATTGCTTCTGTATCGGTTTCTGATTCAAAATGATATCCTTTTCGAATCATGCGTTCTTTGATTTTAGAATAGTTTTCGATAATACCATTATGTACAATACTAATTCTTGAATTTCCATGAGGATGAGAATTAATATCTGATGGCTCACCATGAGTTGCCCATCTTGTATGGCCAATACCGACATAAGCAGGTTTGAACTGATTCAAATCCACATTTTCTAACATTTGAGCAATTCTGCCTTTGGATTTCTGAGTCATTATTTTATTGTTGATAAAAAGTGAAATGCCAACAGAGTCATATCCACGATATTCTAATTTTGATAATCCCAACATTAAAATATCGACGGCTTGTTGGTTTCCCACATATCCGACAATTCCACACATATATTATATTGTCCTTTCAATTGTCAACG
>CAYGIY010000141.1:0-3132 GCA_964350055.1 uncultured Erysipelothrix sp. | reverse complement strand
TCTTTATGTTTTTATCATGGAATATTGACAGTTTTGTTCGAAGCCAAATGTATTCCATTATAAAAAGAACACAAAACAATATTATTTATAACTTCAAGTTAGATTTAGGTTCAGAAGCGTTGTATGGCGCAAATGACCCAAATATTGTTCATGTCATCTACACCAATGAAGGTGATATTTTAACAAGCAGCAATTTACCAGTATTGAGTGATAGTTTGATTAATGAAATTTTTGATGCTACTGAAACTCAAAGTTCAGGTTCACAAGATTATGTATCAGAAACAGATCATCGCCATTTGTTATTTACCATCACAAAGATTGATAGAGAAACAAGTATTGTCACTGCAATTTCCAATGCCTATCGTGATGAGTTTAAGTCGGCATTACTAAATAGTGTGGTTAATATTCTTGTTATTGTTGCTGGAGTATTGTTTTTGCTTTTAATGATTTGGGTTGCTTATATTATTCATCCATTGAATCAAATACGATCATATATTGATAAGCTTAGAAAAGGTGAACCCGCAGAACTCAAAATTGATCGTCAAGATGAGATTGGTGAAGTAGCATCAGCAATAGTCATCATGAACGAAGAGATTGTTCGTTATAACAAGCAAAAAGATGAATTAATACACAACATATCACATGATTTAAAAACACCCATAACAACAATAAAGTCATATTCAGAGAGTATTAAAGATGGTATCTATCCTTATGAAACATTATCTAAAAGTGTTGATGTCATCATAGAACACGCCAATCGTTTAGAGAAAAAAGTTCAAAGTTTATTGATGTTAAATCGTGTAGGGTATCTTGCTTCAGAAAAAGGAAGTGATATCAAAGCATCAATGAAGAATGTCATTGAAAGTGCAATTCTATCATTGAAAGTTGTACGTCCTGAGATAAGAATCGAAACAGATGTGGAAGATGTTAAATTTGTAGGATTAGAGGAATCATGGCGTGTTGTTATGGAAAATCTATTAGACAATGCCTTAAGATATGCTAGAAGTTACATTTTTATTCAATGTGATGAGAAGCGATGCAGTGTATACAACGATGGTCCAAATGTATCGCAAGAAAATTTACTCAATGTATTTGAAGCTTATGAAAAAGGTGATGATGGTCAATTCGGATTAGGGTTAGCAATAGTAAAAAAAGTAGCCACAAGCTATGGCTACAAAGTATTTGTTAAAAATCATGATGATGGGGTTGAATTTACAATAGAAGACATCAATCCAAAGAAAAAGGGGTCCAAATAATTGGATCCCTATATTTTTATTACTTTTTAGGCTCTTCTTTAACAGCTGCAGGACTGTTTTCAAGTAATGTTTTAGCAGATGTTAATAAACCGGATAAGTCTTGAATTGAAGATGGAATAATGATTTTTGTTGCCTGTCCATCGGCAACTTTTTCAAATGTTGCAAGACCTCTTAGTGTCAAGTAAGCTTGATCAGGACCAGCTTCTTTAAGTAAGCGAACACCTTCAGCTTGAGCACGATACACACGTTCGATCGCTTGTGCTTCCCCTTCAGCTTCACGAATGTAGGCTTCACGTCTTCCATCAGCTCTAAGAATAACAGATTCTTTTTCACCTTCAGCAACTAGAATGGCAGATCTTTTTTCACCTTCAGCTCTTAAGATTGCACTACGGCGTTCACGTTCAGCACGCATTTGTTTTTCCATAGCTTCTTGAATATCACGTGGTGGGTTAATATTTTTAACCTCAACACGATTAACTTTTATGCCCCAAGCATCTGTTGCTTCATCTAAAATAGAACGCATCTTTGAGTTAATGATTTCTCTTGATGTTAATGATTCATCGAGTTCTAATTCACCGATAATGTTACGAAGTGTTGTAGCGGTTAAGTTTTCAATCGCACTAATCGGATTGTGAACACCATACGTATAAAGTTTTGGATCTGTTATTTGAAAATAAACAACTGTATCAATCATCATGGTCACGTTATCCTTGGTGATGACCGGTTGTGGTGGAAAATCTTTAACATTCTCCTTTAAAGATACTTTGGTCATCGCACGATCTAAAACAGGGATGATAAAGTGCAGACCTTGGTTTAATGTTCGATCATAAGCTCCTAATCGTTCGACAACGATTGCAATTGATTGAGGAATGACTCGAATTGTGTATGTTAATACAAAGATTAAAAGCAGTAAGACAAAAACTAGTAAAATAATTGTTCCAATATTTTCCATTGTTGATCTCCTTTTCTAACTAATTTCTTCGACAATGAGTTTTGCGCCTTCTATGGCAATAATTTTAACTTCTGTACCTACCTCAAGTGTGCGGTTATTTGCTTCAACAGCACTCCACACAACACCATAGACATTGACTTCACCCCAGTGGTTAGAAGTGATGGCTTTTGTTAGGAATGTACGTTGTCCAATCATACGATCAGCATTTGTTGCGACAGTATTACCTCTGAAATAAGTAGTTGCTAGTGGGCGGATTGCAAGCAATGCACCAACAGAGACTACTAAGAATACTAGGACTTGAAGAAAAAGTGGGCCACCAAATACTTGTACTGCATATGCTAATAAAGCTCCAACGGAAAACCACACCGAAACTAACGTACCAGCTGTTACAACTTCAATTACTAATGCAACAACAAAAATAATAATCCATAACCATTGTTCCATATATATTCTCCTATCCTAGTGGTTGATTTAAGTCTACAATAAGTTGTTGACTTTTACGATCAAATTGAGCAAGAAATTTTTCACCATTTAAAGGTTGTTCAAGTAGACTTGCAATTTCATCACAGACCATCTTATTACTAATTCTACCATAACCTTTGCCAATTGACACTTTATGCAAGTGTTCAAGTGGAACAATTTTCAATTCAATATCTCTTTTTGGTATTGGTTTGATTGCAATTTTCTTGTTATTGCGGTCAATTCCAATCGTAACATACCTGTATTCATTAAAATGTATCGCTGCACTTGTATTCAATGTTAGGTTGTTTGAATAAATGCGAACGATGTTGGTATGTGCGTTGCCTGTAACCCATTCATACATAGTTATCACCTTCTTTATCTGAATTATATTATATATCTTCTATATTTGCAACATCTTCGCTATCTGATTGCGTGCAAAAATAAAAAATTCCTATATAATAT
>CAYGIY010000140.1:0-3155 GCA_964350055.1 uncultured Erysipelothrix sp. | reverse complement strand
TTAGCATATTGAATAAATCACGATTTTTAAACAGTGGGAATAACCACATGATTGCCATAACAAGCACCGAAGCAAAAATCAGTGGTAGTAGGGGCAATGTTAATGTGGTGAGTATCAACATCAGGATAAATCCTATGGAAACATCAACTGTAACAATATAAGCTAGTAGTACCGGTGAAATCATTAATAATAAAATGACTGTTTCATAAATATACGTCACCGTGAACTTTGAAGCAATAATCTCAACAGGCCGCAGTGGGACACTTAGTAAGTTTTCGATATCTTTTGAAAAATAAAAGATAGCTGGAATTAAAAAGATTGCAAAAAAGAAAATAATCAATCCTGCCATTTGAAAGGTAAGTGCTAATAATACACCTTCTTGTTGAAGCACAAGCAATTGTTGTAGTAATTGCTTTGCAATAAAATATAGCCCAGCCAAAGATGGTAATAATGATATTGCTAGAAAACCAAGCAAAAACCATGTGAGGTATTTTTTTGATTTTTTTGCATTCCCTTGATCAACAAAACTAAACGAATTTTTAAATAAAGCTTTTGTTAATGAAAAGTACTTACGCACGTTTGGTAACCTCTAAGAAGATCTCTTCTAGATTTCTTTGTTCAAATTGGGATTTAAGTTGTTCAAGGGTACCTTCATAAAGTATTTTTCCAAAATTAATGATGATGACATAATCACAAAGCTTCTCTGCAACTTCTAGTACATGGGTAGAGAAGAAGACCGTTTTATCATCTTGTGCATGCTTTCGCATCATTTGTTTGAGTTCAAAGGATGATTGTGGATCTAATCCAGTCAAAGGTTCATCCAAAATCCAAATACTAGGTTGATGTAAAATCGCACCCATGATAACGATTTTTTGCCGCATACCATGCGAATACGACAAGATTTTATCATTTAATGCGGTTGTCATTTCAAACTGTTTGGCATATTCTTGAATACGTTGTGATCTTACTGAAGAATCAACTTCATAAATATCTGCCATCAAGTTTAGGTATTCAATTCCCTTTAATCGTAAGAAAATGTCGGCATTATCTGCCACAAAACCAAACTGTTTTTTTGCTTCTAAAGGATCTTTGGTAATATCATATCCATTTAGAAGCACATGACCTTCATCCGGTTCTAAAATGCCACACATCATCTTAAGGGTTGTCGTTTTACCAGCCCCATTGGGTCCAATAAAACCAACAATCTTGCCATCAGGGATGGTCAAGGACAACTGATCAACTGCTTTAACTTTTTTTGAGTAAACTTTCGTAATCTTGCTAATTTCTATCATAGTTTTTTTCCTCTATTACGCGATTAGAAAATAAATAATACCGCGATTCCTAAAGTAGCACAATACACTGAAAACCAGTGATATTTTCTACTTCTTAAAACAATTTTAAGTACACGCATAGCATAAAATGTAACGACACCACTCACGATTGTTGCAACAAGATATGAGATGGCATAATCTGATAAATTTGGTTGTGATAATATTTCAGGAATTCCAATAAGCATCACTAAGGTTGCAATTGGGATAAACAGTAAAAATGAAAAACGCATGGCTTCAGATGGATCGGTCTTAACAAGCATGGCTGTGGAAGTCGTTAGTCCACTACGTGAGACACCAGGCAATAAAGCAATTGCTTGACCAAAACCAATGATCAGTGCACGGATACTATTGATTGGTTGTTTTTTGGTTTTTGTAACCAAATAGGTAGAAGCAAGCATAAAAGCTGTAAATAATAAGGTATAACCCACAACACGAGGGCTTGATAAGGAAGCTTCGATTTGACTTCTAAAGAGAAGACCAATTAATCCTGCTGGTATCGTTGCAATAATGAGTTTAAGTGCATAGTCAAATGATGATTTTTTTGAGTTGTTTTGTTTGATGATAAATTGCCAATTATCAACGATTAACTCTTTGATATCTGTAAAGTAAAAGATAATAATTGCAATCAGAGAACCTAAATGCAGTAATATTTCTAGTGTAGCATCATTGGATTCAATTTGAAACAGGGCTTGAGCTAAAACAAGATGACCACTGCTGGATACTGGAATTGGTTCTGTAAGCCCTTGAATAATGGCTAGTATGATAAATATCCAAAATGATTTCATGCTATTTTCTCCTAAACTCTAATCCTATTTTACGTTGAACTTTGTCTAATTTCTTAAAGGCGATTCTTTGAGCCTTTTCTTTTCCTTCTAAAAGGATTTGTTCAATGATATCACTTGCTATAATTTCATGATAACGTTCTTGAATTGGTCGCAACATTTCAATGACAATATCGGCTGCTGCTGATTTGAATTCTCCATAATTTTGATGTTGATGATTCTCAACAGCTTGACCAATTGAAATATCCTGACATGCAGCGATGATTTGCAATAAATTTGAAATTCCAGGTTTGCTCTCGGGATCAAAACGAATGCTATTGTCCATATCTGTTTTTGCAGACATAATTTTTTTGCGAATCACCTCAGGTTTATCGAGCATGTAAATCACACCTTTGTTATGATGTTCTGATTTACTCATTTTCTTAGTTGGTTCTGATAATGACATAATTCTTGCACCTGTGATTGGTATTAGCGGTTCTGGCACAACAAATGTTGGTGAATAGCGATTATTGAATCGTTCTGCAATATCACGGGTAATTTCAACGTGTTGTTTTTGATCATGACCAACGGGAACAAAATCTGCATCATAGATGAGAACATCTGCTGCCATTAGTGTTGGGTATGAATAAAAACCAACTGTTATATTTTTTTCGCCAGATGCTTCTTTGTCTTTATACTGTGTCATGCGATTCATTTCACCCATATAAGTATTGCAACTTAAAATAAATCCTAATTGTGCATGCTCTAAAACATCCGTTTGTAAGAAAATGGTTGATTTATCTTTGTCTAAGCCACTTGCTAAATACAAAGCAACAGCGTCTTTTAAGTGCTTCTTAAGTTCTTTTGGGTCTTGATACACTGTAATACAGTGTAAATTAGCGATAAAAACAAACATTTCGTATTCGTTTTGATACTTTACGAAATTCTTTAATGCCCCAAGATAATTACCTAAGGTGAGTTCGCCGCTAGGCTTAATTCCACTAAGCATTCTTTTCATAGTGTGACTTCCTATCTTTTTCATTATATTCTAATTCATTTAACC
>CAYGIY010000139.1:0-3166 GCA_964350055.1 uncultured Erysipelothrix sp. | reverse complement strand
CTAAAGAAAATGATTTATGTCCAAACGATGGTTGATAAAAACTTGCTTAGAGATTTAGATAATGACATTAAAAAAGTCAGACAAAGAGCAAAAGAAAACGCCGATTCACTTATTTTTGTTCCACTAAGTGAAATGTGGAGAATATAAAAACAAGCCTCATCATTACGATGAGGCTTGTTGATTAGTTACTTATTTAGGCAATCACTACAATAGCCACTAATTTCAAGTTGATGTGCAGCAACTTGAAAATGATATTTTTCTTCTATAGTCTTAAGTATTTGTTCCATTGGACAAAAATCAATGGGTATCATCTTATGGCAAGATATACAAATGATGTAGTGTTGATGTTGGTGTTTAATCAATTGAATCATGGTTGTATTGGTGATTGAGTTATAAACCTTATCAACAATATGATGTTGATTTAATGCATCAATCGTACGATAGACAGTCGAAAGATTCATCGAATCACCTTTTTCTTTTAGGAGATCATAACAAGTTTCAACAGATACAGGTTGATCTAGTTCATACAATAAGTCGATGACACTTTCTCTTTGTCTTGAATACTTCAAATTGTTCATTTGCAGTATATTTTTTGCTCTAGTTTTCATGGATTATCCTTTCTTTGCTATCAAGGAGTAAGACGATGCTATGATAAACATCGTTGCGTTGAGTAAAACGATGGTAGCTCCTGTGGGGAAATCAAAAACAATAGAAATGAATATCCCAATAATGACACTTAATAAAGAGAAAAATACAGCCAACACAATGGTATGTTTAAATCCTGTTCCTAGTTTAAGTGCAATAACTGTTGGGAATATAATAAAACTTGATATCAGCATTGTACCAACAACTCTAATGCCTAGTACGATGGTAATTGATGTTAGGATTGCAATTAGCTGATTGATTCGTTTTGTATTGATGCCACGTACTTTTGCAAAATCTATATCATATGTAACTGCAAAGAAATCATAATAAAACCACAGAACTGTTGCAACCACAACAATTGATAGAATAATGGATAATATAACATCTATTTTTGCAATGATGAGAATACTTCCAAACAAATAACTAAATAGATCAACATTGAACCCTTTTGCCAGTGAAGAAATAAATACACCAAGTGCTACCGATGTTGAGGAAACCAGTGCAATAGCAGCATCTCCACCAATTCGGTTCTCTTCACTAAGTTTTAAGATTAAAAGCGAAGCTAATATAACAATCGGTATTGAAACAACCAACGGTGACTGATTTAGTAGTAGCGATAAAGCTACTGTAGCAAAACTAACATGTGCTAGTCCATCACCTATCATTGAATATTTTCTTAGAACCAAAAATATACCCAAAAAAGAACTACTGATTGCAATAAGTGAACCAACAATAAAGGCACGTTGTAAAAAGGTGTAGGATAGTAATTCAAATATGGATGTGATGTTCATGAGTTGGTTTTTTACACAAAGCAGTAACGGTTTGTGCTCCTAATTGTTCAATAAGTGATGTCGATGTGCATATGTTTTCAGTTGAACCAAAGTAAACAACTTCTTGGTCAAGGTAAAGAATATTCTTTGCATACTCACTAACTGATTGTAAATCATGTGAGATTAATACAATGCTGACATGTTCATGCGCGTGTAAATGTTGTATGAGTGAATAAAATTCTTCTCTAATTTTTGGGTCAAGTGCGGATGTTGGTTCATCAAGAATTAGCATTTTTGGTTTTCCAATAAGTGCACGTGCCATTAAAACCCGTTGATGTTGTCCACCAGATAGATAACCAATTCGTTTGTTTAAAAGATGCTTGATATCGAGCAATCCGCTTATTTGTCGAATTGTTCTTTCTTCTTCTTTCTTGTTTTTAAACAATGATTTATTTAGCAAGCCTGTAGCGATGATTTCTTTTACAGTTGCTGGGAAGTGTTTATCTTGAGTAAAAGCAGTTTGAGGTAAATATCCGATATCACTAATATGCAAATCAGAAGTAAACTCAAATGCACCTTCAGTGATGTCTACTAACCCTAGTAAAGCTTTCATCAGTGTGGTTTTCCCAGATCCGTTAGGACCTACAATAGCTAAAAAATCGTCTCGGTCAATATGAAAGTTTACATTCTTAACAACGGATAAACGCCCATAATGAATATGGACGTTTGACGCTTTAATTAAGTGGTTCATAATCAAGTGCAGCTTGTAATTTCTCTGCGTTTGCATACATAATTTCTAAATAAGTTATCCCAGATTCTTTTTCTTGAGCACTCACATTATGAGCACCATGAAGTAACATAGCTTCAGTACCGGTTTGTTCAGAAATCACGCGAGCAACACGGGGATCTATAAGTTCTTCATAGAAGATAATTTTAATATTCAAGCGATTGATTGTTTCAATTAGTTGAGCAATGGCGTTTGCTGTTGGTTCTGAATCAGGTGAAAATCCTGTGTAAGGTGATAGAATGTTTAAATTGTACCGATTTGCAAGATATCCAAAAGCAAAGTGTCCACCATATATAATAGTATCATTTTCAGTTGATTCAAAAACCGAGCGATATGTCGTATCTAAATCATCTAATTTTTCAAGATATGCTTGAGTATTTGATGTGTAGAAATCAGCATTTTCAGGATCGATTTCGATTAGTGCATTAAGAATGTTAGTGACCATTACTTTTGCATTTAGAGGATCTAACCAAATATGTGGGTCTAAATCATAATCATCGTGATCATCATCGTGATCATCATCGTGGTCATCATCATGATCATCATCATGATCAATATATTGAATTCCTTTACCACTCTCTAACAGAATGAGAGAATCATCTTTAACATTCTCAACTATTTTGTCAATCCATGGTTCCATCATTGCGTTTGTGTAAATAAATAAATCAGCTTGTGTAATAGAAATAATTTGTGATGGTGTCGGTTCAAATGCATGAGATTCAACACCTGGGGGCAATAATAGTGTCACTTCAACTTTGTCTTGCGCGATTTCTCTAACAAAATCATATTGTGGGAAAAGTGATGTAATCACCATAATTTTATCTTGGTTTTGTTGTGTTGGGCTACAAGCACCAAGCATAAGTGCAAAGCCAGCTAACAACATAATAATTTTTTGCATTAGTTTTCCTCCGTCTGATATTATTATACGGATATATTTTATTAATGTAAATCATTTGCATTTGCA
>CAYGIY010000138.1:0-3170 GCA_964350055.1 uncultured Erysipelothrix sp. | reverse complement strand
AAATTATTGTAAAACAATAATATCTATGATAGTATGGGTTTGTGATTATTGTAAAACAATAATTTGGAGGGTTTATGACATTTATTGAAAAGTATTCACTAAGCATTGTGGCAATCACCTTTGTGATGATGCTTATGATGCAAATACTGTTGTTAAATATTGACAGTTCATCCATGGCATTTCTGGTTGGTATGCCTTTAGGTTTTGTAATCAATGGATTACGTCAATTATCATTACTTTCATCTTTAGGCAATGCATTAGCATGGGTCATCTATTTGTTTATTGCTAGTTTACCTGTTTTATTTAGTTTGGTGCGCACAAAAAAACACAACCATGATATCAGTCTATGGATCATTTCAGTTTTGTTTACTTGTTTTAACTTGTATGTCATGTATGGATTGTTGAACCAATGGTTTTTTCAACTACCAGTTCTTCAATATATTGAGCATTATCATCAAGTGTTGCATTTTTCAATTAGTTTAATGATTGGTTTGTTTGTGTTTATCATGTGGTTTTATCTTGTGATGCAAAAAGCCAAAAGCAAACAACTATTGTATAAGCAATTTCAAATTTTGTTGTTTATCACAGCGATTTTATATACGATACCAATCAGCTTTCTAATCGTTGAAACAATGTCTAGTCTTGATAGTAACTTACTTACTACTTTGCAACTATTATTAGTTATTGCTTCAATAATGGTCATCATACTACCTAAAGTACTCATGATTGTCCTGATTACCAAATTAATCACGCTATCTAGGATGCTTAAGTTTGATGAATTGAACCAACGATTTATTACAAAATTAAACCAGCTTAGTTACTTTACAAAAGCAATGGTGTTTGTATCATTATTTACAACACTATTACTTGGTGTGATTCAACTTGTGTTTATATCGAGTATTCAACATGTACAATTTGAAGTCGTGATTCCTTGGCTTGAAATAATTATTGCGTTTGTACTTTTAATCATTACGAGAATCATGATAAAAAGCATTGCTGTCATTCAAGAGAATGAGCAATTCATCTAATCATGGCTATTCGAGTCATTTTAGAAGAACAACTTAAGCGCAATAACATGACTTCAAAAGAGTTGTGTGAAAAAGTTGGAATCACAGAAGCAAACATGTCACTTTTAAAAACCGGATCTGTAAAAGGAATTCGATTTAATACGTTAAATAAAATATGCTACTACCTCAACTGTAATATCGCGGATATTCTGCAGTTTGATGGTCAGTTACAGGAGGAAGAAAATGAAGATTAAGTACACAGTTATTGTGTTATTGGTGTTATTACTAGGTGCGTGTTCGTTAGCTAAAGATATTGATGATCCTAGTAGTGACCAACCTTGGTATGAAGAAGATAATTTTGTAGGGGTGTTTGTTGTTGCGCGTGCTGATTTTTTTGATGCAATACCTGAGTTTGATGTAGGTAATCATGAGTTGACATTCTCTATTATCGATGAAGTTGAGAATGATGAAGGTGTTTACACCAAATCACATTTATCAGGGATGTTCTATGACTCAAGCTATCATGTTCATGTTGAAGATGATAAGACAACACAAACATTTAATGGCGTAATTCCAGTGTTATCAACAAAAGAAGCAATTATTACCGTTTTTGAAGTACTCAAAGATGAAAGTGGTCATTATGTTTTAGGCGAAACGATAACATCTCTAGGGATCAATGGTATTAACGCACAACTTACATTGGAACGTGAGACTAAAACAACAATCGATGACAAAGAAGTTATAAAAGCATTAAAAATAGATCTCAAGTATGAAGTGTTTGATCCACTTGAACAGATTAAAGTTGTTCAAATGAATGAACAGTACAACATCATTAATCAACGCATTATTGAAGATAACTTTGAGCTTGATTTAGATGAAAACACTACATTTATAATTATTGAAGAAACCAGAATCGACAAAGACGGAAACAAATACTATGACGTCACCTCATATGGACTTAATGATGCTGATTACAACGATCAGATTTTGCATACCTTCATCCAGTCTACCGATCAACCGTTAGGGCAACCACAACGATTAAACTTAAGAGTTTCTCAATAGAAACTCTTTTTCGTAAATTGTCGAATGAATTATATTGCATTTATATTACATTGTGAATTTAATATTATATAATAAGAAGAGATATCTAAAATTGTACATTCATCATAGAAAATGAGGTAAGACTATGGGTAAAATCGTCGTCGTGGGTAGTATCAACATGGACTACACCGCAATCGTCAACAAGTTACCAGTAGTAGGGGAAACTCTATTAGCAACTGATTTTCAAATGTCAGGAGGCGGAAAAGGTGCAAATCAAGCCATGGCCGCTGCAATATTTTCTGATCAAGTCAAGATGATCGGAATGCTAGGTGATGACCTTGCAGGTAATGCGTTGTATAAGAAGATGGAAGAAAAAGGTGTGGATACCAGTTGCATTGAATTTTGTGAAACACCAACGGGTCAAGCACTCATCAATGTTGACCATGCAGGACGCAACACAATTGTTGTTTATCCTGGGGCAAATCATCAATTGACTGACACAGTCGTTGAGCGATATCGTGATGTAATTGAATCAGCTGATATTGTCATGATGCAACTTGAGATTCCCATGAGCACCGTTAAAGCAGTTGCAAAAATTGCATACAATGCGAAGGTGCCTGTTCTGCTAAATCCAGCACCAGCACAAAAACTCGATGAAGAATTATTAAAAATGGTGACATACATCACACCAAATGAAACAGAATTGTTACGATTAGCCAATGCTCTTGAAACGTTTAAGGGGACACAAATACTGCGCAATATGGGCGTTAAAAATGTGATTGTGACATTAGGAGCGAAAGGGTGTTATGTCAAAACAGACGAACAAGAAATGCGGGTGGATAGTTTCTTAGTGAATGCAATTGATACAACAGCGGCAGGTGATTCATTTAGTGGAGCTTTAGCAGCACAGCTAGCCAAAGGTGTAGACTTAAAAGAAGCATTAACAATCGCAAATGCAACAGGGGCATTGACCACGACAAAAATCGGGGCACAAGAAGCATTGCCAACCAAAGCGGAAGTGGAAGCTTTATTAAAGACAAGATAAAAAATAAGGACCAAAAGTCCTTATTTCAGACTGTTGACAAATAAAGTCGACAGTCTTTTTTTATTTATGAAGGAAGT
>CAYGIY010000137.1:0-3271 GCA_964350055.1 uncultured Erysipelothrix sp. | reverse complement strand
CCCTTGTATTAGCTATTCTATTGTACACAACCATTAATTTTGGTGGAGAAGGGCTTTTTGACACAGGGGTTTCTGGATCTGGGGATACAATCAATAATATTCCTTTGACCGTTATTTCAAATGATGAAGTTTATGAAGTTAGTGGTTTACCAACAAATGTGAATGCACTTGTTGTCGGTGAGATGGCTGATATTCAAATGACCAAAAATCAAGGTGGCTATCAAGTGGTTGCTGATTTAACGGGATTAACAGAAGGTACACATCAAGTGAATTTAGTACCACAGAACTTTTCACCTCGTGTCAGTGTTGCAATCAATCCTTCAACTGCTATTGTCACGATTGAAAGAAAAGTGTCAGCTCGTTTCTTACTTGATTATGATTTTGTAAACGTGAATAAAATGGATTTAGAGTATGTTCTTTCTGAGCCTGAGCTTGAAATTAATGAGATTATCGTGCGTGCAGCTCAAAAGACAATTGAAAACATAGCATTTGTTAAAGCATTTATTGATGTAACGAATGTCAATGAGAGCTTTACGAAAGAAGTTCCTATTGTTGCTTATGATCAAGAAGGGCAACGATTGAATGTGGATATCATTCCATCTGCCGTTCGAGTGAGTGTGAATGTTTCATCTCCAAATAAAACAGTTCCAGTAATTGTTGATCCAGTTGGTGAAATTCCAAATGGACTTGCTATTGAATCAATTATTATGGATCATGAATCAGTCACGTTATTTGCACCAGAGGGTGTATTAGCAAGAATTGAAGAGCTTAGAGTTCCAATTAATGCAACAACACTAACAAGTGATACAAGTTTAGTCTACACAATTTCATTACCAACAGGTGTCAGAAAATCAAGTGTGACAAAAGTGAACATGGAAATCACATTAATTGAAGGTGTTCGTCGTGTATTTGAGAACATACCCATTAACTATCGTTACAACAATGCGGGGTATCGTTTCACATTGTTAGATTCAAACGATGCTTACACAGATGTTGAAGTGTTTGGATCACCATCATTGGTTAATTCTTTAACTGAAGATGAAATTCAAGTTTATATTGATATGTTCGATATTCCACTTGGTGAGCAAACAGTACCGTTATATATTGAGGGTCCATCATCATTGGTGCAATTTACAAGTCAAAAAACACAAATTAGTATTAACGTCATAAGATAGAGAGGTAATAATGTGGGGAGATACTTTGGAACAGACGGTATTCGTGGGGAAGCAAATAAAACATTAACGGTTCATACAGCATTTAAGATTGGACATTTTTTAGGTCATCATTTCAAAAGCGATCAAAAAGGTAAAATTGTAATTGGAAAAGATACTAGGATTTCATCTTCGATGCTTGAACATGCATTAGTTGCTGGTATTTGTAGTGGAGGCTCAGATGCATATTTGATGCATGTAGGTCCAACGCCTGCCATCGCATATTTAGTTAGAACACATGATTTTGATTGTGGTGTCATGATCTCAGCCTCTCATAATCCTTATTATGATAATGGCATTAAAATATTTGACCATTCTGGCACCAAGATTTCTGACCATCTAGAAGTAAAACTAGAATCCTTTATAGACGATGAATTTTATTTGCCTTTGGCAAGTGATACGATGATTGGTGAAAGCATTGATTTTCAACAAGGTCTGGATGATTACTTGAATTGGATGGAACAATTGTTTGATTTTAATCTTAAAGGATATAAAGTTGTTATTGATGCAGCCAATGGGAGTGCTACAACAACAGCCAAACGTCTTTTTGAGAAAATGGGAGCAGATGTTATTTCAATGTATGATTCACCAAATGGTGTGAACATTAATAATCATTGTGGTTCAACTCATCCTGAAAGTCTCCAAAAGGCAGTCTTAAAACATGCATCACATTTTGGATTTGCATTTGATGGTGATGCTGATCGGCTAATTGCAGTAGATGAGCTTGGGCAATTGGTAGATGGCGATAAAATCATGTATGCGTGTGGTGTTCACTTAAATCGTAAAAAGCAGTTAAAAAAGAACACCGTTGTTGCAACAGTTATGTCAAATCTTGGTTTGTTTAAAGCATTAAATCAAATGAGTATTTCAGTAGTTCAAACACAAGTTGGTGATAAATATGTTTATCAACAAATGATACAAGACGATTACACTTTAGGTGGAGAGCAATCCGGACATATTATTTTTAAAGATTTAGCAACAACAGGGGATGGATTACTAACGGCTATGAAATTGATTGAGGTTGTTGTAACACAAAATCAGTCATTATCAGAAATTGTCAAACCTTGCCAAGCTTTTCCGCAAGTGCTTAAAAATCTACCTGTAAAAGATAAAAAATCAGTGCTTGATAATTCGGATATTAATGATTTAATTTCAGTGATTAATGAAGAACTGAATGATTCAGGAAGAATATTGGTTAGACCATCTGGGACAGAATCACTCATACGGGTGATGGTGGAAGCTGATGAAGTTGACAAGTGTCATTACTTTGTTGATCAAGTGATTGATATGATTGTGATGAAAGGACTTTAAAAGTCCTTTTTTTTGTTATAATGGGATTAAGGTGAGCGATATGAAACATGTTGTATGCGTTGTTGAAGATGAAAAAGATTTAAATGAACTTGTCAAACGCTATTTGGAGAAAGAAAACTTCGAGGTACGTTCTTATTTGACGTATCAAGAAGCATTGATTGGTGTTCAAGCAGATGATGTGTCATTATGGGTGCTTGATATCATGCTTGATCAAGGAAGCGGGTTTGATTTATTAGAAGCAATTAAACTCGAGACTCCTGAAGTACCGGTTATTTTCATGTCTGCAAGGGATCAAGAATTTGATCGCATAATTGGACTTGAAAAAGGAAGTGATGATTACATCACAAAACCATTTTCACCAAAAGAATTGGTTCTAAGAGTAAATAATATTATAAAACGTGTTTATAAGGATCGCATTCATACTATTGAAATTGATAGTTATCTTGTCGATGAAATTCAAAGAAAAGTATTTCAAGATGAGCAAGAAATAGATTTGACAACGAAAGAATTTGACTTATTAATGTTGTTTATTCGTAATAAAGGCACTGCATTTTCACGCTCACAAATTCTTGACCGGATTTGGGAGGTAAATTACTATGGATCTGATCGTGTGGTTGATGACACAATGAGACGATTAAGAAAGAAACTTCCTGATTTTAGAATTTCAACAATTTATGGCTTTGGATACCGTTGGGGATGAAGTCATGAGAAATTTTATTAAAAAATTAAATTTAACGCAACAATTATTC
>CAYGIY010000136.1:0-3328 GCA_964350055.1 uncultured Erysipelothrix sp. | reverse complement strand
CTATTATACAATGAAAGCACTTTCATACTTCTTTTCATGAAGTGGTCATAAAATCATGGATAAGGGTGATAAATTTATCCTTTTAGGTAAAGAAACTGCCTTTTTCTTAGCTATCATTGCTAATGAACGGGACTATTTGACGTGTTATATTAAACCTATAGAATGCTGAAAGTAATATAATACGATTATTGTCAGTATTGTGTAGTTGGTTAGTTTAACCAAGTAGTACCAAGCTCAATCATTGAAGCAACTTGTCTTGCGATTTCAATTGATTGACTTGATTAAGATTAAGACACATGATCTGATGTGTCAAAGAATAATCTGAATAGGTATCCACAACGATATAAGGAGGAAAGAAATGGAACAAAAGAAGACTTTTATTCAGAAGATTAAAGCTGCTGGTCCAGCAGCAGTCATCACCAGTGCATTTATTGGTCCAGGTACAATTACCACGGCAACAAATGCAGGTGTAAACTTCGGCTATGCACTATTATGGGCAGTTATATTTTCTGGAATATCATTGGTTATTATTATGAATATGGCATCTCGACTTGCAATTGTCGGGAAAAAGAATATTCTTGAAGCGGCTGTCAGTGTTTTACCACACAGCAATGTTTGGAAGGTATTCGTACTAGGGTTAATCGCACTCGTTGTGATTTTAACTGGATTTGGTTTTGAAGCAGGTAACCTTATTGGTGCAACCACAGGGTTTGCAAACATCTTAGGGATTGAAACTTGGATTGCTGCATTATTGATGGGGATTGTTGCATTAATAGCTGTTGTCTTTACAACACCAAAAATTATTGAGTTAATCATGAAGACTTTCGTTGCTGTTATGGGCATTATCTTTGTATTAACGGCAATTATTGTTGGTCCAGATTTAGGCGCAATGTTTGCAGGTTTGATTCCATCTGTACCAGATGGTTCACTAATAACGACAGTTGCTTTAATTGGGACCACCATTATTGCGATTAACTTAGTGTTTCACTCAGTGGCAAGTGCTGATAAGTGGACAGATGAAAAAGATTTACAAGACTCTTATTTTGATACAAAACTAAACGTATCACTAGGTGTTGTTATGACGGTTGGTCTTATTGTAACAACATCAGCAGTATTATTTGGAACAGGGACTGCAGTCACAAGTCCAATCGTATTTGCACAAGCACTTGAACCAACACTTGGAACATGGGCAAGAATCTTTGCTGCTACAGGTTTAGTATTTGCTGGTTTATCATCCGCAATCGCAACACCATACATGGCGGGCGTGATTTGGGGACGAGTCTTTAAATGGAACAAAGAAAATGATGTCAGACCAAAAATCATAGCATCCATCATCGTATTGTTTGGAACCGGATTTGCTATGTTTGGAACCACACCAGTTCCGATCATTCTATTTGCACAAGCAACCAGTGGTATATTCTTACCATTTATTGCGATCCTATTTGTTATTGCTGCTAATAGCAAAGCACTTGGTAAATTTAAAAACAACATGCTACAAAATGTACTTGGTGGAATCACCGTTGTTGTGACATTTGTATTGGGTATGAGAACATTATGGACAGTTCTAAGTCGTTTCTTCTAAGCTAGAACTCATAAAATAGTGATTGACGGCGTTGGTGTCATAGGAAGATTATCTTCTTTGCGCTGACGCCTTTATTATTTGTGCCACATCAAGTCAAGGAGGTCACATGAAGCATACATTACTAAATAATAAAAGATTAACACTCATGCCAACACCACCCTATGATCCTTTACAAGCATTTGTGCGAGACAATCATATCGCATGTAAAGGCAACCAAAAGGGACCACTATCTGGTTTGGTTTTTGCGGCTAAGGATGTTTTTATGATCAAAGGGAGCACATTTGGTAATGGCCACCCAGAGTGGTTAAAAACACATGATCCTGATCCGTTTACAGCAAGTGCCATCACCAATCTACTTCAAGCTGGTGCTGATCTTGTTGGTAAGACCATATGTGATGAGTTGTGTTTTAGTATTAGTGGTGAAAACTGGAATTATGGCTCACCATTAAATCCTCATGATATCAGACGATTTAGTGGAGGATCCTCCAGTGGCTCAGCAGCTGCAACAGCAGGTGGACTGGTTGATTTTGCCATTGGAAGTGATTGTTTAGGATCAGTCCGAGTTCCAGCTTCTTATAATGGACTACTAGGGATGAGACCAACCTATAAGAGAATTGCCAATGATGGGGAAGCGCCATACTGTGAAAGCATGGATGTTCTTGGGTATGTTGCTGCTGATCCAGATGTGTTTGTCAATGTTTCAGAAGTTCTACTAAAACAAGATGAGCAACCAACAGCCTTCAAACAATGTTTTATTGCAACCGATTGCTTTTTAGCAGTTGATGAGAATGTTAGTGAAGCCCTTATTTTAGCGGTAGAATTTATTAGTCAACAACTTGAAACCACTCAATATGTCAATGTTGCACCAGAAGGATTAGATCATTGGATTGAAACATTTAAAGTCATCCAAGGGTATGAAGTTTGGGAAAGCTATGGTGGTTGGATTAATAAATACAACCCACGATTATCACGTGGTCCTAAAGAACGATTAGAATGGACATCCACGATTACAAACAATCAATACCAACAAGCTAAAAAAGATCGAGCAATAATCATCGAGTACTTTCAACGATTTTTACCTAAAGATACCATCTTAGTACTGCCAACAGCGGCTTCTGTTGCCCCACTACGAACAGCAACACTAGAAGATATTAATCGAACCAGAGCTCAATCAACCAACCTGCTATGTATCTCGCCACTAACCAATACCCCTCAAGTGACTGTACCACTGATTACACAGCATGATGTACCACTGGGACTCACATTGATTAGTAGTGAAAATACCGATTTTGAGTTGGCTAAGTTTGCTGCCATGCTTGTAAAAACATACAAAAAATAAAGCGCAAATTTGCGCTTTTTATGTCAATAATTTGGTGTATTCACAGATTTTTAAGGCCACTTGCAGTGATAAGAGTGTGTTGGTATCATGTAAATCGATGTTTAATTGAGCCACAAGTTTATCAATGCGATAACGAACTGTTTTTGGATGAACAAATAGTTTTTCACCTGTTTTTACATAATTTTGATTCAATGATAAAAACGTGGATAGTGTTTTAGCAAATTCTGGATTGTCTTCAACAAGTGATAGTATTTCAGGTGTTACATAATCCAATAACTCATCGATGCTTTCAATGTTGTAGAAGAGTTTAAAAAATCCCATATGATCGTATTCTAAAGCGACAGAGTCCTTATGCACAATTTTCATGAATTTTTTAAGGTTTAAAAGATTATCATTGATTGATTCTA
>CAYGIY010000135.1:0-3350 GCA_964350055.1 uncultured Erysipelothrix sp. | reverse complement strand
GAGTATATCAAATATGAACAAATCTTATTTGTGCATAGTGCACAAATTAATTCTTAGATGTCATACTTAACACCAACCACAATGAAAATAGGCGAGCAAAATGGAAATCTCTAATATCCATATTAGTTTGATCTATAAATTTATTGAGTCGATATGAGAATGTATTTCGATGTATGTATAGCGCATCTGCTGCTGCAATTGCATTACAGTCGTTTTCAATGAAAGCTTTTGCCGTCAGTATCGTTTCGTGAGAAACTCGTTTCATTTGATTGTTAAATAGATTAAACAAAACTTGTTCACCTTCACTTGCTTCTAGAATCATGACATCCACTATATGAAGAATCGTGTATTTAGACATCCTTTGAGCAATCTGAACTGATGCTTCAAGTAATTGGTTTTGATCATAACCAATCACTGCAGTTAGCGTAACTCCCATACCTAAAAGATGCGACTGCATAATCTTCAGTTGGTTTATTTGCTTATCTTCTAATACAAGATAGCCATGATATGTTGAGTACATCATCAGTGTATGATCTTGAAAAATCTCATCGCAAAAAGAATGAAAAATACTAACCTCGATTGGTTGGTTTAATAAAAACGCTACTGTTTTTCTCATTTTAATCATCGCTTTGAATAAACAAGTGTCTGATATGGTTTAAGCTTATCCTCATTCACATCAGCATAATTGTTTACTAATAAATCATATCCACTTATGTTATATGGCATAATTATGTCTAAAGATGAGAAATTTGCAATAACTATTAGTTCTGTATCACGATAATCTCGTTTGTACATGAAAATTTGTGGATGATCCTTCATCAATAACTCAAAGTGTCCATAAATTAAGCAATCAGAATACTCACTCTGCAACCTTAGTTGAATCATTCTTCTATAAGTTGAAAGAATTGAATTTGGGTCATTGATTTGATTTTGAACATTTATTTCTTTATAATTGCCCACGACTTTTTGATGTGGTTGAGAACTACTAAATCCTGCATGTTGTTGTGAGCTCCACTGCATTGGAGTACGAGCATTATCACGGGAAGTTCTTCTTAGATGTCTGATTATTTGTTGAAGACTTATTCTATTTATTGCGTCTTTTACATAATTTTTTACCCAAACATCTCGGAAATCTTCTATCTTGATATAATCAACATTAGTCATCCCAATTTCCTCACCATTATAAATAAAAGGAGTCCCAGGTAGTGTTAATAAGATTATACCAAGCATCTTTCCTGATTCACTATGATAGTTAACAGGATCTCCATATTGGGAAATCACACGAGGATGATCATGATTGAACCAATAATGTGGTATCCATACTTTGTTTTTAGAATCTTCAATCCATTTAGATAGTGTTTGTTTTAATCCAACAACATCAACCTTCAAATCGCCTGCTGTCCTACCTTCATCAGCCATAGCAAAATTATGCCAACAGTGATCAAAATTAAACACCATATTAAAACCTTTTCTATTGTATCCTGCATAATTAATCGCATCGTCAATACTAGCTCCCCCACCAACTTCACCAATAGTCACACAATCATATTTACTTAAAATGTTTTCGTGAAACTCTTCAATGTAATCAAACAATCGTTCACGATTTGAAAACTTCTTCCAATCCGGAACAAATCCAGACCTACCAATTGGTAAATCTGAGTCTTCAAATGTGACATCTTTTGCTAAATGGGCAATCGCATCAATTCTAAAACCATCAATTCCTAACTTAAGCCACCATGTTGCTACATCAGCCATTGCATTTCGCATATCTATATTTTCCCAATTTAGATCTGGCATTTTATCTGAGAAAATTTTCATATAATATTGATTCGTCGCTTCATCATATTTCCAGCTAGAACCTTCAAAAAAGGATGCCCAATTTGTTGGTGGGATCGGATTTCCATTATGATCTATTTTTCCATCACGCCATATGTACCAATCACGCTTTGGATTATCTATACTTTTTTTTGACTCAATAAACCAAGGATGTTCATCTGACGTTTGATTCATTACTAAATCTAAGATTACTTTAATCCCTTTGCTGTGTGCTTTTTCTATGAGAGTTTTTGCATCATCGAGAGTCCCAAATAATGGATCAACATCATAAAAATCACTGACATCATACCCATTATCATCCATCGGAGACTTATAAAACGGGCAAATCCATATTAAATTTACGCCTAAATAACTGATATAATCTATTTTTTCTATGATCCCTTTTAAATCACCAACACCATCATGATTACTATCATAAAATGATCTTGGATAAATTTGATAACCAACAACTTTCTGCCACCATTTCTTTTCCATAGAACTCCTTATTATGCTAAAAGTATTATCAACTCATTGTAAACGCATTCATAGTGCTTTGTAAATAAAAAAAACATGCCATATTCTGACATGCCGAAATTACTTTTCAAGTTCTAAAAATGCTAAAGCATAAGCACCTATGATTCCAGCTTGATCACCAAGTGCAGGAGGCACAATATACTCTGATAAATTCTCAATTAGTGGGCTTTGAATATACCCATTAATCATTTCTTTAACGTACTGACGAATCAAATCAAATAAATGTTCTTGATGCATCACGCCTCCACCTAGCACTATTTTTTGAGGTGAAACACTCATCACAGCATTGACGCAAGCTTGAGCAATGTAATATGCTTCAATATCCCATGCTTCATGATCAGCACTAAGTAAATGACCTTTTATACCCCATCGCTGTTCCATCGAATAACCACTCGCCATACCTTCTAAGCAATCATCATGATAAGGACAAACACCCTTGAATTCATCTCGTGTATGACGCTTAACTAGTATGTGACCAAATTCTGGGTGCATCATACCATGAACCATTTGATTATTTACAATAACACCACCACCGATTCCTGTACCAATTGTAAAATAAACCAAGTGATCACTGCCAATGCCTGCTCCATATTTAAGTTCAGCTAATGCTGCAGCATTAACATCTGTATCAAAACCAACAGGAACCTTGTATCTGTCTTGAAGCAATTTTGCAAAAGAAGTAAATGCCCATCCAGGTTTTGGTGTTGTTGTAAAAAACCCATATGTATCACTTTCTCGATTAAGATCAATTGGTCCGAAACTTGCAATTCCAATTGCATCTAAATTATGCTGATCAAAAAAATCAAACATTGCCTTAAAAGTCTCATCTGGTGTTAAAGTAGGAATTGTAATCTGTTCAACAATCATTCTCTTTTCATCAATAATTGCACAAACAAACTTTGTCCCCCCTGCTTCAATGCATCCTATGTTCATATTATGTCTCCTTTGACTTTATTACTATTTAAACTTCTATTAATTTCTTTTATTATACCGTATTATAA
>CAYGIY010000134.1:0-3362 GCA_964350055.1 uncultured Erysipelothrix sp. | reverse complement strand
ATTTGGTGGTATGGGTTCGTTGAGTGGTTCAGTATTTGCTGCGATTTTCATTGGTGTTCTTAATATGTTATTACAACGTTATGGAGAAGTACGCGCTATTATTTATCCGGCCATATTGGTGCTGGTGATGATTTTTAGACCACAAGGTTTACTAGGACGTAAAGAGGTAACAATTTTCACCATTAAAGAGGATCTATCTCGTTTGTGGATGATGATATTCAAACGAAAGGAGAAACAGGCATGAGTTTACTGACAATTGATAAACTAAGTAAAAGTTTTGGTGGATTAATGGCTGTTTCCAACGTTTCTTTACATGTTGAAAAGGGAAGTTTGGTTGGTTTGATTGGTCCAAATGGAGCAGGAAAAACAACATTATTTAATGTGCTGACTGGAGTCTATACACCCTCTAGTGGTAAGGTGTGGTTTCATGATGATTTTGACGTTCTTTTAAGCGATAAAAAACCGCACCAGATCGCACAAATAGGTGTGGCTCGTACGTTTCAAAACATTCGTTTATTTAAAGATTTAACAGTACTGGATAACATTAAGATTGCGATGAATCAGCAGATTGATTATGGTTTGTTTGGTTCTTTGCTGCGATTAGGCTCATTTTACGAGTCTGAAAAACAGATTCACCAAAAAGCGATAGCCATTCTAAATCTTGTATCACTTGATTCATTAGCACTAGAATTAGCTAAGAATTTACCATATGGTAAACAAAGGCAATTGGAAATTGCCCGTGCTTTAGCAACAGGTAGTAAGTTGTTGTTTTTAGATGAACCTGCAGCTGGTATGAATCCACAAGAAACACAAGAATTAACACAATTTATTGCGCATATTAGACAATCCATGGATTTGACTATTGTGTTGATTGAGCATGATATGTCATTGGTTATGAAAATATGTGAGAAGATATTTGTACTTGATTATGGAAAATTGATTGCTTCTGGAACACCATCAGAAATCAAAAACAACAGACGCGTCATTGAAGCGTATTTAGGAGAAGAAGAATGAGGATGTTAGAAATAAAAGACCTAAGTGTGTTCTATGGTGTCATTCAAGCTTTAAAGAATGTGAACATCAAGGTTGAACAAGGACAAATTGTTTCTCTGATTGGTTCAAATGGTGCAGGTAAGACAACATTATTAAGAACCATCAGTGGTCTAATTAAACAACAAAGTGGTGATGTGATGTTCAAACAAGAGAACATCAATAAAGCACTGGCAAAAGACCTACCTAAAAAGGGTTTGGTTCATGTTCCAGAAGGAAGACGAATTTTTGCAGGATTAAGTGTGCTTGAAAATCTTCAAATGGGAGCTTATTTAAGGAAAGACAAAGAAGAAGTAAAGAAAGATTTTGAACATATTTATCGTAGATTTGATATTTTGTATCAGCGTCGCAATCAAGATGCCGCCACTTTATCAGGTGGGGAACAACAAATGCTGGCAATCTCTAGAGCACTCATGGCAAGACCACAATTGTTGCTACTTGATGAGCCTAGTATGGGACTAGCACCATTGTTGGTTCGTGAAATCTTTGATATCATCAAAGAGATTAATGAGCAAGGCACTACCATCTTACTTGTTGAACAAAATGCCATGCAAGCATTAAAAATAGCAGATTATGCGTATGTCTTAGAAACAGGTGTGATTGTCATGGAAGGCACTGGCCAACAGTTGCTTGATAGTGATGATGTTAAACACGTGTACTTAGGAGGTTAACATGTACGTATTCAATAAAATGACGACAGAGCTCATTACCATTGATCCATATCAAACGATTTCAGAAGCGCTTGATTTGATGCAGGAGCATCATATTCATCGTATTCCTGTTGTTGAAGATGGCAAACTAATTGGACTGGTCACAGAAGGGGTGGTATTAAAGAACACACCATCCAATGCTTCAACTTTGAGTATTCATGAAATGAATTATTTGCTTTCAAAAACGAAAATCAAAGATATCATGTTAAAGAAAGTCATTACCATTGCCCCAGAGGCACTATTAGAGCAGGCAGCGGATACTATGGAGAAAAACAACATTGGTTGTCTTCCAGTTGTTGATGCGAAAAATCTAATTATTGGCATCATTACCACCAATGATATATTAAAAGCGTTCGTGTCACTACTTGGTTATCATCGATTAGGCACAAGATTAGTTCTAGAGTTTAAGGAAGACATGCCAGGTATTATGGCAGAACTAACAGCGGTGTTTTTAAAAGCGAACATCAACATGACTCATCTTACAGCTCATCGAAATAAAAAGACAGAAATTGTCATACGATGTGATGCCACTGATCATGCTCATTTGATGGAAATACTGACATCAAAAGGATATCAAGTTATTTCAATACTATAACCTAAGACAGTGGCTTGCCACTGTCTTATTGTTTTAAAATAGTGTAGAATGATAAAAGCGAGGTGAGATGATGAAGTTATTTGTATCTGATTTTGATGGCACATTGCATATTAATGATACGGTTGATCAAGAAACACTAGATGCTATTGATGAGTTTCGTGCGCAAGGTAATCTATTTGGAATTGCTACTGGGCGATCATTAAAATCGATTAAAGATCAAGTGAGAATTTATAATATTCCTGTAGATTTTATTATTGGAAATAATGGGAGTGTCGCTGTTGATGAAAATGATGAATTCTTATATCATCGTTTTATGGACTTCAAACGAGTCGATGAAATCATTGGATTACTTCCAAAAGAAGAAGTACTTTACTATGGTGTTAGCGATGGGATTAATGTTGGACTACATGATCGCTTGAATAACCGAAGTCACCCAGATGTGAGTTTTGTTGAGATGGAAGAATTTTTAGTCAATGGAAAAGCGGTTGGGATTTTTGTTAAGTTTCAAGAAGATGAACAAGCAAAAAAGTTTGCACTGTTTATAAATGAGAAGTTTTATGATGAAATCAGAGCGTATCACTTCTATAATTATGTTGACATCCTGAATTATGGCGTCACAAAAAGAAATGGAATTATCCAGTATAAACGTCTAAAAAACATCCATGTTCCAACTTATGTGATAGGGGACTCATTTAATGATATTCCAATGATTAAGGGATTTGATGGATATGCAATATGTAGTGGAGAAGAAGAAGTTATTCGTAGAGCAAAAATGTGTTTTGATAATGTAGGAAAAGCACTTAAATATGTGATGAATGAAGAGTCGTAATTGTCTGATTTAAGTATTGAATTTAGGGCGTGACAATGGTAAAATAAAAAAGCCCTGCGGATGTGGCGAAATTGGCAGACGCACTAGACTTAGGATCTAGCGCCTTACGGCATGGGGGTTCGAGTCCCTTCATCCGCACCAAAATATAAACAGACCATGGGTAATCCCATGGTTTTAA
>CAYGIY010000133.1:0-3426 GCA_964350055.1 uncultured Erysipelothrix sp. | reverse complement strand
ATATTTTATTGAGAAAGAAAACTATAACATTTTCGAAATAAATGAAGCCTTGTTTGCATTTAATCAAAGTTTATTAGGTGTTTAACAAAGAAATGCAATTGTCGCTTTTGATGCGACCTATGGTGTTTAGTAACATGATATCCTCTAATTACATTAAGAAATGGGAGGAATTATGATGAGAAAAGATTTAACAGAATTGGTATTTATATTGGACCGTAGTGGTTCAATGAGTGGTCTTGAAAATGATACCATTGGTGGATTCAATTCTATGATCTTAAAGCAAAAAAAAGAACCAGGAAATGCATTTGTAACAACCGTTCTCTTTGATCATGATTGTGAGTTATTGCATGATCGAATCAATCTTAAGAATATTGAGTTAATGACAAAGCATGATTATTATGTGCGTGGTAGCACAGCCTTGTTAGATGCAATCGGTAAATCGATTAAAAAGATGATTCACACACAAAAACGAGCCAATGAAAACACAAAAGCAAAACATGTGATGTTTGTGATTATCACAGATGGAATGGAAAATTCAAGTATGGCGTATGGTTATGAGAAGATTCGTCAAATGATTGAACATCAAAAGAGTCATTATAATTGGGAATTTATTTTCCTTGGAGCAAACATGGATGCCATCAGTACAGCAGAGCGATTTGGTATCCAAAGAGATAGAGCAGTGAATTTCAACGCTGATCATGAGGGTACCATTTTAAATTATGAAGTGATCAGTGACACTATTAGTCATAAAAGAGCAAGTGTTCAACTTGATGAAAGTTGGAAGGCTAAAATTGAAGATGACTTTAAAAAAAGAAGCAAGTTTAAGCAATAATAAATCATTCCTATAGAGGAATAAGCAAACATTGAAAGAATTTGTTTTCAATGTTTTTTTAAAATGATATATTTTTAGTGAATAATTGGAATTTTTCTTTGGATGTTTGTTTCAATATTTCACTTAGAATCGTCTGATAATACGCAGTATGTATAAAATGGTATAATAAAATTAAGAAAAGGAGAAATATCATGATAAAGTGGGCACTAATATTTTTAGTCGTTGCGTTGATTGCGGCACTATTAGGATTTGGTGGAATTGCTGGAGCCTCAATAGAAATAGCAAAAATCATTTTCTATATTTTCTTAATTCTGTTTTTAGTTTCTCTAATCTCATCATTGTTTAAAAAAAGATAGAGTAGTTAGTGTACAACCTTCTTAATAATTATAATATTGATTAAATGCAGTACCCGTGTTTGGTAATGGTTTGTTTTGATATACTGGTTCAATGTGTTTATACTTAAAAGCATCTTCATATGAAGATGCTTTTGATTTGTCTTTGTACATAGTAATCATGATATGTAAACTTCAGAATAACTTAATACAAATGAAACGTTATGAAATACAATCCAGCAACCATTCTTTGTTGTTAACTTAATGGAAAACCGTTTCAATTCATTTATGTTTAAAAAACCAATAAACAAATACAATATTTCTTCTTTAATGAAACAATTCAAGCGCAAAGTTATTGAATTATAATCTTAAACACGTGTCGTTTTGATATTTTTTCTGCGCTATCGATTTCGATAGCGTATAAGTCCACTTGACTGCAGGAGTTGTGTTGGATTGAGATGGGATATCCGTTGTTTTTTTACAACAGTTAGACTTTGATCGATGATATCGTTAAATAGTATTATGTGCTCATTTTCAATTGGGATATCCAAATCGCTTCCATAGAAGATCGCATCCACTTGTTTACTTAGTTGAATGAGCTTATGTTGATGATTTAGCGAATCCAATCTGGTGAGATACTCAAATATCGTATCTGATGGATCCTTTATAAAGGCAATACTAAGTGTTTTATAAAGCATGACAACGAGTGGTTTTAGTGTGGTTGGTTTGTCTTTGTTGAAACGATATTTGATTAATAATAAAGACAAATAAGCTCTGACATAATACATGGCAAATCCTATCGCTAACACAATTCCACCCATGATCATCCAAAAGAAATTATCGGTTTCATTTGGATTTGATCGAACAACATCAAAATTAATATCGTCTTCATTTCCATGAGTTGGACCACCTGCATTTGGTAGATTTGCAGCTTCATCTTCAAATGGGATGTCATTTGGATTGGATGGGTCAAATGGTCGATTTGGGTTGGTTATGTTGTTAGGGTCGTCTTGATTATTTGATTGAGTAGAAGGTGCTTCAGTTGCTAATGAAAAAGATGGGGTTGGTTCAAATGGAACCCAACCTACATTTTCAAAATACACTTCAACCCATGCGTGAGCATCCGCTTCTGTGATACGATATTGGTTTCTATTTGAAAACTGGATACTACTTTGTTGTCCTGGAGAATATCCTTTGACCCAACGTGCTCTAATATTTAGTGCTCTTAGCATAATGGTCATGGCACTTGAGAAGTGCTCACAATAGCCTCTTTTTGTATCAAATAGAAAGAAGTCTACGTAATCACGATCATAAGGAACAAACTCAATGTTGGTTAATGAATACCTAAAATTAGTGCCATCTCTAAGATAATCTTCAATCATCTTCACTCGTTCATAATCGTTTCTAGCATCTTGAGTAATGGAAAAAGCGAGATCAATCACACGTTGAGGTAAAGAATCAGGTAATTGAACGTATGGGTTGCTTGGAGTTGATGTGCTTGCTCTTGAGTTAATCAATTGCTGTTCATAGTATATTGGTCTTTGATATTGAATCAGTACATCCACAAGTTCATCTTTGCGAAGGTTGTCTGTTCTAACACGATGATTTACATTTTCATAAAAGGCTGAATTTAGCCGATAGAAGTTCTCTGTAAAACTGACGGTTACATTACCATATGGTAAGGGGATAAATGTCAAATTTTCTCTTGATGTTGTGAATTGAATTGTTTCTGTTTGCGAAGAATAATTATCAAATCCAAAATCAACATCAAATGGTGAGCGTACCATTTGATTTGGCATTGTTCGCGTTTCCCAACCTTTAGAGGTATATAGTTCCTTTGATTCGATTCTCCAATACGTTGGTTGATTTTGAATGGTTTCATACACAATTCGTCTACTTAATGTCATCGGTCCACCCAAATAACTATCATTTTCACTAAACCCTGATTGCAATGTGATTCCTGTCGAATCTCCGATTCTTTCAAGAGTACGGAAAAGACTATCGGAAAGTTCTCTTTGTAAATCAATTGTTTGTGTTTGAATGTTTTGGTAGGTATTTGGAAAAGTGTTTGGTAATTGATAGGAACCAATGATGATCACACTAACAACAAGAGCAAGGGTAATCATGGTTTTATATGATTGTTTGTTTGGGTTGGATTGCTGTAGTAATTGCCATGATGCTAACATAAATGTAGTAAAAGCAAAAAGTAAAATATGATTGGTGACTCGAACTTGGTTTATACCAATAAGGATTAAGTAATAC
>CAYGIY010000132.1:0-3481 GCA_964350055.1 uncultured Erysipelothrix sp. | reverse complement strand
CATGTGAAGATAGCACGTTGCCGGTTAATCACTCCCTCAAGTAGGGAGTTTTTTTATGGATAAAACATCATATTTATGATAAATGAATAAGTATATGATAAAATGAAACAGGAATTAAAGGTGCAATTATGAAAGAATTTGTATTTACAACACATAACCCACAAGAAACAATAGACTTGGCAGTAAAACTTGCTAAGCAATTAACTCATGGTGTAATCATTACACTAGATGGTGAACTTGCAAGTGGAAAGACGACATTCACAAAAGGTTTTGGTATCGGATTAAATATTGAACAAGCCATCAATAGTCCTACATTTACAATCAGTAAGATTTATGAGGGTAACTACCCGTTAATTCATATAGATGCCTATCGTTTAGAAGGCATTGAGCAAGAGTTAGGATTTGAAGAATTTTTCAATGAAGATTGGATGGTTGTTATTGAATGGCCAGTGTACATAGAAAAACTATTACCTGTAAATCGTATTGCAGTTTCAATTGTTGTGATTGATGATACAACAAGAGAAATCAAAATCAAAGTACCCAATGATCTAGAATCAATGATTAAGGAGTTAGCATGAAAAATATCTTTATGGACACCTCACATAAGTATTTAACAGTTGCATGCATTGAAAATGATAGTATCAAGTCAATTCATCATGAATATGCATTTAAGAATCAATCTGAATTTGCAATGACTGTGTTGTCGGATTGTGTTAGTCGAGCTGGTTGGGTACCTACTGATGTCAATAAAATGGTCATAACGATTGGCCCTGGTAGTTATACAGGAGTTAGAATTGCGATGACCATTGCTAAGACACTTTCTGCTATATCAGATATAAAAATTGCCACAGTGACATCATTGGAGTGCTTTGTTAGTTCAAATGAACGGACCTTTGTGATGCTTGATGCAAGAAGTGAACGAGTATACGGAGGTTTATTTGAAAACAAAAAGTATATTGATGGTCCTCGAGTCTACACATTAGAAGAAGCAGCAACATTTGCTTTAAATAATCAAATAAGACGTTACGGTGACTTGCATCTGTTTGACTTAGAAGATGATTTTAACATCACGGAAGATCGTATAATTGAATGTGTTCGTATGGCAAGTGATGTGGATGAAATAGATCATCTTAAACCGCTGTATTTAAAGGAGATGTCTGCATATTGAACTTACTTGTTAGAAAAATGAAATCTGATGAATTAGATGTAATCACTAACATTGAAACCACTATATTCAATCAATCCTACACTGCCGATTATCTAGAGACATTTCATTTAAATGGAGATGTATTAGTTGCAGCGGTTGATAAAGAAATAGTTGGAATAATTGGTTGGTTTTCTAATCACGAAACAGCAGAGATTATAATGCTTGGTGTAATAAAAGAAGTGCGACGTCAAAAAATTGCAACAAGATTATTGATAGCGATGCTTAGTGTTTTAAAACAAAATAAAACTGTTATGGTCTTTATTGAAGTCCGCAAAAACAATGAAGCTGCAATAAATTTTTATCAAAAGAATGGATTCAAGATCAATCGAATTCGTAAGAATTATTATCAAAATCCATTTGATGATGCTATAGAAATGAGTGTGAATTTATGAATAAAGATGTCATCATATGTGCTATTGAAACAAGTTGTGATGAAACAGCGGTTGCTTTTATTAAAAACTCAAACGAAGTGCTATCAAATGTAGTCTCATCTCAAATAGACATTCATCAGCGATTCAAAGGTGTCATGCCTGAGGTTGCTTCGCGTTTACATGTTGAACAAATTTCGATTGTGATTAAAGAAGCAATAGTTAAAGCAAATATTTCCTGGGATATAGTGAATGCAATTGCATTTACCCAAGGACCAGGACTAATCGGTTCATTGCATACGGGTGCACTGGCAGCAAAAACGTTATCTTGGTACTTAAATAAACCGCTAATTCCCGTTCACCATATCGTCGGTCATATTTATGCAAATGCATTTGTAGATGAGTTAGAATTCCCACTACTATCATTAGTGGTATCTGGGGGCCATACGGAACTTGTGTACATGAACAAACATTATGATTTTACTGTTTTAGGTAATACATTAGACGATGCAGTCGGTGAATCATATGATAAAGTTGGTAGAATGTTAGACCTACCTTATCCAGGTGGCCCGATTATTGATAAACTTGCTAAAACGGGTAAACCAAGTTATAAGTTACCTCATGTAAAAACAGAAAATCCTCTGGATTTCTCATTTAGTGGATTAAAATCAGCAGTTTATAATTTACAATCGAAACTAAAACGTCAAGAACAAGAAATATGCGTTGAAGATATGGCTTGTTCATTTCAAGAGACAGCCCTTGATCAGCTTATTGAAAAAACAAAAAATGCGCTAAACCAATTTGAAGTAAATCACGTTGTGCTTGCCGGAGGTGTTGCTGCAAATTCAAGATTACGCGAAAAATTAACAATGCTTATGGCAACATTTCCAGAAAAAAAATTGACTATACCACCGATGTGGTGCTGTACTGACAATGCAGCGATGATTGGGGCGGCTGCAAAGATTGCTTTTGAAAAGGGAATTTTCACAAATTTGAGTATTGGAGTGAAAGCAAATTTAAAGATGTGAAGTTAAATTAGATAACTTATTCACAAGCTAAAGTTTTTATGATATGATACGTTCAGGTGGTAAAAAATGAAAAATAAAAATGTTCCAAAAGCAACGCTTCAACGTTATCCAATCTACTTAAAGGCCCTACGCAAATTACAGCAAATGGGAGTTGAAAGAGTGATGTCAAGACAACTCGGTAGTTTTGTTGATATTGAGTCAACTACTATCCGTCGTGATTTCTCATTTATCGGCACATTAGGTAAACAAGGTTATGGATACGATGTTGAAAAACTCATTGATGTTTTTCACAAACAATTAGGTGTTAACTTTGATGAGAAGATGATTTTAATCGGTGCAGGTAACCTTGGGAAAGCATTACTCAATTACGATCGATGGAATCATGTGGTTGGTGAGATTGTTGCTGCTTATGAAACCGACCAAACCAAACTTGGGTTTTTTAATAACATACCCGTTTATCACTTGAATAGTGTAAAAGAAACATGTCCAAGTGATTGCAGAATTGCAATTCTAACAGTATCTTATGATGTACAAGAAACAGTTGATTTTTTAATTGATTGTGGAATTGTTGGTATTGTTAACTTTACTCACGAACATATACAAGTTCCAAAAGGAGTCTTTTTAAAGACCATTGATGTTGTATCTACCATTCAAGAACTCGTATATCAAGTGAACAACATGCGTTAATATTTAGTTAGGAGATTAGATTATGATGGGATCATTTATGACGGCTTTAGAATGCTATGAGATTGTAGTGAGCGATAATCGCTTGGAAATCGATGGTTTAGAAGCTATTTTGTTGCAGGGATGGATAAGAACAAACCGTGCGAGTAAAAATGTAGGTTTTATAGAGTTGAACGATGGAACATATTTTAAGA
>CAYGIY010000131.1:0-3509 GCA_964350055.1 uncultured Erysipelothrix sp. | reverse complement strand
ATTCAACTCATACAAGTATCCAAACGATTTGGAGCAACTCATGTTTTAGATCAAGTCGATTGGACAGTCAAAAAAGGTAGTGTCTTTGGTCTTGTTGGGCCAAATGGTGCTGGAAAATCAACAATATTGCGTTTGATTAGTGGTGTTATCACTCCAGATGAAGGAGAGATTCTACTTGAAAATCAACCCATTTATGATAATCCAGAGAATAAAAAAAGAATTCTCTTCTTAGCAGATGAACCTTTTTTTCTTCATCAAGCAACGATTGATGAAATGAAAGATTTCTATCGTATCTTTTATTCCTCATTTAACGAAGAGATGTATCAACGATTACTAAAAAATTTCCCGATTCCAAGAGGCAAAAAAATAAATGACTTTTCAAAAGGTATGAAAAGACAAGTCGGATTGATTCTCGCTTTGTCTTTAAACCCTGATGTATTACTACTTGATGAATCCTTTGATGGTTTAGATCCTGTCATGCGTTTAACACTAAAACGATTTATTGCCAATGAGATGGAAAGCCGTGAGATGACTGTCATTATTTCATCCCATAACTTACGTGAATTAGAAGATATTTGTGATCAAATTGCATTAATTGATAACTTAAAAATAGTCATGAGTGGTGAAGTTGATTCGATTAAGAATGAATTTCATAAATTCCAAGTTGGATTTAGCGAACCGCTTAAAGATGATGCGTTTGAAGAAATTAATATTATACACAATGAACAGATTGGTAATGTTTATACAATAGTGGCAAAAGGAAACTTCGATCAAGTAAAACAAGTGATTGAAAGCTATAATCCTGTACTGCTTACTGAGTTACCACTTAATTTAGAAGAAATATTTGTTTATGAAATGGAGGCCAGGGGATATGGAAAATCTATTTAATGCAAAAGTAAACTTAAAATACTTAGGATTTTTGCTCAAACGTAACATAAAACTGATGATACTTGTCAGTATGTTAATGTTAGCGTTATACCCACTATTGGTTTTTACAGAATATGTATTAGGAAATAATAGTTATTCTTCACAAGTATTCACAGTTGGACAAGTCTTTATACTACTGATTCTTGTCGCATCGATATTTTTAGTGCCTCTATCCTTATTCTCTTATCTGAATTCAAAACGTAATCTGGATGTTTATCATGCTCTTCCAATTACAAGGAAAGATTTGTATTTATCCACATTATTGAGTTCAATAATTATTATCTTAATCCCTTATACTATCATCTATGGCCTAGGAACTGTTTACTATGTTTCGGTTATTGAAAATGTTGATTTAATGAGGGAATTATATCAGTATATTTATACTATTGTATTAACCATTGCCGTTTTAATGCCAATTATCTTTGCCATGATGAACACTGGAACAAGTATCGATGGATTGCTCTATAGCGCCATGGTACACGTGTTACCAGCTATTGGATATGGTGCCTATGTGATCTATGGTGAAGCGATTTTATTAGGATTTAGAGCTGGCTCTGATCAGTTGTTCTTGATTTTTAGCTCCCCCATCTATACGATTTTTGACTTGAATTTCAATCTTAATCGGGTGTATCCAAACTTATGGTTGATCACTTTGTATTGGTTAGTCTTCTCATTTGTCGCAACTTGGATTGTGTTACAACTGTATAAGTTTAGAAAAAGCGAAAATGCAGAAAAGCCTTTTACTAACAAATGGTTCTTTCCTATTATAACCACAGTGTTTACGATTATTTTCCAAGTCTTTCTATTTTCCACTTTTGTTGCATTTACAAATGGTAGATTACTAGACTTTAGAACATTATTGTTCCCTATTGTCTTTACTTTTGTAGGATACATGATATTAGATGTGATTGCCAATCGTGGATTCAGACACTTCTTCAAAGGTTTATTCAATTTCGTAATCATCACTGTAGTCACATTATCTAGTTTCGCCTTAAGTGCAAACACGGGTGGGCTTGGATATGTTTCAAAGGTTCCAAAACTTGAAAATGTTAAAGAGGTTTCAATATTATTGAATGATCCTATCGGATTAATCAATGCAAGTCCATATTCTTATGAGTATTATTTGTTTGATCATGTTGATGGAACCATGACATTTGATGATTCTACTCACATAGAGGCTATTATAAAAACTCATCAAAGAATTTTAGATGGCTATGCTTCTGTAGACTACAACAAGAATGTCTGGGATATTGAAATTAAAGAAAGTGAATTCCCATTTGCGCCTACACAATATTTAGACTCATCAATTGAAATCAAATATACCCTTGATAATGGATCAACGTTACAAAGACGTTATCAAATTTCATCTGCATGGACATATGACTTATTGTCTTTAATACCATCAGAAAAAGTGTTTAGTAACAAGTACCCCGCTTTATCACTACCTTCATATGATGCTTATAGGTTAGATGCATTTACCTTTAGTGATGTTCTGTTGCAATCTGAAAGGGGTCTATTAACTTTGGATTATCGCCTTTTCAAAGATGTGTATAAACAAGATTACCTAACTAAATCTTTACAACAGCATCTTGATGGTGCAACGCTCCTTGGGTTTGTCAATCTTAATATTTGCAAAATCCAATCACAAGGTGGAGAATGTTCTAGCAGATCATATCCAATTAATACAAATGACTTAAATACAATCGCGTATCTGCAAAGTAAAGGTTTCTCGTTGGAACAACCATATACAAGTGATCAAGAATACATGCTTGTATTGCCATCTACTAACGAAGATCGAATACTGTTCTATGCATATAGTAATACAATGCAAGAACCTTCTGTCCGTAGTGAATCTGCTTCAATGGTAGACTACATCATGATTAACCAAGAGGAAATGAATCTTCTACTTCCGCATCTAAGGACCAACGTTTTACTAGAAAAAGCAACAGGTGTTGTACGCTTAAGCAACACTGCAAGGTTTACTCAAGAACGTGTATCACCACATGTATTCTTACTACTTAGTCCTGATGCACAAGACTTGGTCAATCAGTTTAAACAAGAAAAAGAAGTGAATCGATTTAATTATTATGACTTATTCTATGTTGAAGTTACTGATTAGTTGTTGTCGCGGAGTTTAGCTCCGCTTTTTTTATGCACATCATTTGCAACATATCAATTGTTTAGTATAGTTAAAACGTTAAAACTAGGAGGCTATACAATGGATTTTAATTTACAAACCCCAACCTTATTATTTTCGGCTATGTCACTATTAATGCTAGCTTATACAAACCGTTTTGTTGTTATTGCTGGTTTGATTCGCGATCTATACGCCCAACATAAACAGCACCCTTCTGATGTTACTTTTGATCAGCTGATTAATTTAAGAAAAAGAATGAGTATTATCCGAAACATGCAAGTATTTGGAGCATTGTCATTCTTCTTTAGTGTGTTGAGTTTGCTATTTATGTTTTTCTCTTTTGATTTAACATCCAAAGTAAGTTTTGGTATAAGTCTGCTCCTTATGCTTGTTTCATTGATGTTATTAATCATGGAACTTCAAATCTCTGTAAATGCATTGAATA
>CAYGIY010000130.1:0-3619 GCA_964350055.1 uncultured Erysipelothrix sp. | reverse complement strand
GAGTAGAATCTTATGGTGAATACTTTTTTTTTTGTTTTATATCTTATACAATACTTGTAGGAGGAACAATATGAGAAATGCAATCATTTTAGCTGCAGGTAAGGGCACACGCATGGTTTCAAGCAAGAATAAAGTCATGCATGATATTTTAGGGAAACCTATGATTGAACATGTTATTGATAATTTAGATAAATGCAATATTGAACTTAAAGTGATCGTTATTGGGCATCAAGCAAATCAGTTTGAGACTTATTTTAAAGATCGAGTTAGATTTGCATACCAAAATGAACAATTAGGAACAGCTCACGCAATTATGCAAACTGCTGAACTAATAAAAAACCGCAAAGGCAGTACATTGATTATATATGGTGATATCCCACTAGTACAACCAGAAACAATTGAAGCTTTATTTAAGCATAATGAAACTCATGATTTAACAGTAGCAACAGCAATTTTAGATGACCCTATACAATATGGGCGAATTATTCGTAACAAAGACGGCCAATTTGAGAAAATTGTTGAATATAAAGATGCAAACATAATCGAAAAAGAAGTCAATGAAATTAACACTGGTATTTACTGCATTGATAATGAGCTTTTATTTAAGCACTTGTTTGATATTAAAAACGACAACGCTCAAAACGAATTCTATATAACAGATATTGTCGAGATATTTAATAAGAACAACTATAAGGTTGGCACTGTTGTTATAAAGGACGATACTGAAGTTATGGGAATTAATGATCGTATCCAACTCCATGAAGCAACAACTTGGCTTCAAAACAAAATAAACACATCATGGATGCTACAAGGAGTAACTTTTATTAATCCGCAACAGACATACATAGATGCAGATGTTCAAATTGCTCAAGATACGGTAATTTATCCAAATGTCTACTTGCAAAAGTCGACAAAGATAGGACAAGGGTGTATTATTTACCCTGGGACTTTTATTATAAATAGTGAGATTGGTAATTTCACAACAGTGGATGCTTCTAGAATAACTGATAGCAAAATAGGTTCACATTCAAAAATTGGGCCTTATGCGCATCTAAGAAATGGGACATTTGTTCATGATAATAGCCGTATTGGTAATTTTGTTGAAATAAAAAACAGCGAAATTGGAGAAAATGGTAAATGTGCACATTTGACTTATATTGGAGACACAACAGTGGGTAAAGATGTCAACATTGGATGTGGTGTTGTGACGGTCAATTATGATGGGAAGCATAAATATCGCACGATAATCGAAGAAGGAGCATTCATTGGTAGCAACGTGAATTTAATTGCGCCAGTAACTGTTGGTAGAAATTCAGTCGTTGCAGCGGGTACTACAGTAAATAAAGATGTACCAGAGGGAGATATGGCGATTGGCCGATCTCGTCAAGAAAACAAGCCTGGTTATGGGCAAAAATACAAAAATAGGTAGAGGTGAACAAATTGGTAGAAAACACAATTGTATTTGCATTAACATCAAGCATAGATTTAGCAGAGGAGATTTGTTCTTATTTAGGATTGACTCGCGGGAAAATAGCAGTTCGTCATTTTGCTGATGGTGAGATTATTGTTGAACCAGAGGAATCAGTACGTGGTAAGAATGTCTTTTTAGTACAATCCACATGTAAGCCTGTATCGGAAACATATATGGAAATTCTTATTGCACTGGATGCGTTTAAAAGAGCATCAGTCGGAGAAGTGACAGTGGTCATACCTTATTTTGGTTATGCCCGTCAAGATCGAAAATCAAGAGCAAGACAGCCAATTACAGCTAAATTGATGGCAGACTTGTTGCAAGTTGCCGGAGCAGACCGTATTGTCACATTAGATTTGCATGCTCCTCAAATTCAAGGTTTCTTTGATATTCCAATTGATGACTTAACAGCAGTATCCATGATTGGGCAATATTTTAGAGCGAAGCATTTTGAAGATGAAGTTGTTGTGGTTTCTCCAGATCATGGTGGGGCAACAAGAGCAAGAAAACTTGCTGATTCAATCCCTTCCTCCACAATTGCGATTATTGATAAAAGACGTACAAAACCAAATGTATCAGAATCACTGAACCTTATTGGTGATGTGGATGGAAAGATTTGTATTGTGGTTGATGATATTATTGATACAGGCGGATCTATGATTGGCGGGGTTGAATTACTTTATGATCGTGGAGCTAAAGAAGTTTATTGTGCGGTGTCTCATGGAATTTTATCTCATGATGCGGTCGACAAAATTCGAAATTCTCGAGTCAAGGAAGTTGTTATAACAAACTCTATTACTCTTCCAGCTGAAAAGAGAAAAGAACCAAAAATCAAACAAATTTCAATTGGATTTATGCTAGCTAAAACGATCGAAGCAATTTACAATCATAAACCAGTCAGTGAATTATACAACTTATTCAACGATTAAAAAAATGCGCGAATGCGCATTTTTAAGTTTCAATTTCGAAATACTCGCCAAGATGTAAACTGTATATAAAAAGTTTTGCTTGTTGTTTTGGGTATTGATTAATAATAGCAAAATGATATCCATGCAGTTGCTCACGATGACGATTAATCAAAGTCGACTCATCAACAGCATCTGTTTTAAAGTCAATGATAATATTCTTGTTATCTGATTGCAGCAACAAATCAATATAACCTTTTTGGTATTCACCTTGGTAGTTCATGATGATTGGTAGCTCACTATAAGCATTCATCGCTTTAAATGTTGTTGTCAATGGATGGTTGATGAATTGATTAAGTTGAATCATATGATGTTCGCTAAGAGGAATATGGCTTAGTTGCTCTGGTGAGATTGACCAATTAGATTCAACAATCTTTCTTAATGCTAAGTGGATCATAGAGCCTTGTTCAGTTGGTTTAAGACTCAAAGTAAAATCCAACACAGGTTTATCAAATACTCGTTGTTTTAGAGGCTGTTGTGTTTCAAACTGACTTTTTGGTAGGTCAGCATCTAACTTGTGTTTTGATGGCAATATTTCTAATGAACTAACAGGAGTAACGACTCTTTTTTTCATAAATGGATGCTGATGATTTGAAAACAAGTGATCTAACCAACCTGCATTTCCGATTTTCTTATAAATCATGTTTTGATCAACAATGTAAGGATACGTTTCTTTCTGCTTTAAACCAACAATAATCATGATTTCTTCAGCACGTGTCAATCCAACATATAAAAGTCTAACTTGTTCTTGTAATTCTTGTTTCACATTGAAGAATTCAATTGCAATGCGTATCAGGTTTTTCCTTCTATATCGGTATGGCATTAGATAGGTATGCATTCCAATTCCGTATGAAGAATCAACAATTGTCTTCTCTTTTAAATCCATAATCACATTTGAGTTATTAGTCCAAAAGAAGACTATCGGAAATTGAAGGCCTTTAGATTGGTGGATTGTCATCACTTTAACAACATCTTCATCACTTCCAATCGGAATTGCTTCTGAACTAATTTCATCTTGAACATTCTTTATAATATGCAAGAATCGGGTAACACCATGAAGTCCTTTTTGTTCAAATCCTATGGATTTCTCATATAAGAAATCAAGATTAATCTTTGCTTGCTCATCACAATGGTTTTGATAGAAATTATTTAATTTGTACAAATTTTGCATAACTTCAGAAAG
>CAYGIY010000129.1:0-3711 GCA_964350055.1 uncultured Erysipelothrix sp. | reverse complement strand
TTCTTTTATGCATGGGGTGAAGTGCGATATATTTTCATCATGTTTGCATCCGTAATTGTAGATTATTCTTGTTCAAATTTGATCGAAAAGTATCGCACAAATGAATTTATAATGAAGCTTTGGCTGATGGCATCGATTGTGTTTAATCTTGGGATGCTCTTTGTCTTTAAATACTCCAACTTCTTTATTATCAATATTAATCAGTTATTTCATCTTGATTTAGCTCTTGTTAATCTAACATTGCCTTTAGGTATTAGTTTCTACACCTTTCAAACAATGTCATACACGATTGATGTTTATCGTCAAAAAGTCAACGCTGAGAAAAACATCATAGATTTTGGCGCTTATGTGTGCTTGTTTCCACAACTTATTGCTGGACCAATTGTTAAGTATCGAACGATTGCCACACAGTTAAAATCAAGAATCATGAACATGGATACATTAACCCAAGGCATTAGAATCTTCTTATTAGGATTATCCAGCAAAGTATTATTAGCCAATAATATTGGATTACTATGGGATGAGATTTTATTGTTACCAATGCGTTCTACACTGACATCATGGTTAGGTTTAGTAGCATTTGGCTTTCAAATCTATTTTGATTTTTCTGGATATTCGCTCATGGCAATTGGGCTTGGCAAAATGTTAGGCTTTACTTTTCCAGAAAACTTTAATTATCCTTATATTTCAAAAAGCATGAGTGAGTTTTGGAATCGCTGGCATATCACCCTTGGGATGTGGTTTAAAGAGTATGTCTATATTCCGCTTGGTGGTAATCGAAAAGGGTCTTTTCGACTCTTAATTAACCTATTTATTGTTTGGGTGTTTACAGGGTTTTGGCATGGTGCAGAGTATAATTTTATCCTTTGGGGTCTATATTTCTTTGTTTTATTAGTCATTGAAAAAGCATTTTTGCAATCCTTTTTGGATAAGCATCCATGGATTGCAAGAGTATATTTTATTCCATTGATTTTGGTGAGTTGGGCAATATTTGCAATTACTGACTTATCACAGCTATTTGCTTATCTGCAATCACTTATTCATTATACATCTGGCGTGGAGTGGGTCTATTATCTTAGAAATTATGGTTTATTAATCATGTTGTGTTTTGTATTTGCAACACCTTTAGGAAAAACGATTATCACAACAATTAAATCCCAGGTTCTAAAAGATGCACTATCCTACGCAACATTTTTAATTGCAATAGCATATCTTGTTGACTCTAGTTACAATCCATTCCTATATTTTAGGTTTTAGGAGGTTCATATGAAACGCTTTACGATTACCTTCTTAACATCGATATCAGTATTTCTTATTTTTGTTGTGAATCAATTGACACCACTTCGTGTCTATTCGCATTTTGAAAACAGATACCTATCGATAGCACCAACCTTATCTTTTGAACTGGTGTTAAATAATCGATTCTCACTCGACTACGAAGAATATGTGAATGATCAATTTGTAGGGAGAGATTACTGGATTACTTTAAAAGCAATCATTGAAAGTAGCATGTTTAAACAAGAAAACAACGGCATCTATTTTGGAAAAGATGGTTATTTATTTGACAAAATGATTGATTATCATGAACAACTAACAAAGAACGAGAAGTATATGAATGAGTTTCTGCAAAAGTATCAAAACTATCGAATTTCCATTGTCATGCCGCTAAGTTCATACATGGTTTATCAAGATAAATTACCAAAGCATGCACCATTTATTGATCAATATCAGTGGTTAACAAAACAAAAAGCATCTTGGCCCATCATTGATGTTCATGATGTTATGCTTCAATCTAAAAAACAAGTCTACTATCGTAATGATCATCATTGGACGCTTGATGGTGCATATCTTGCTTATGAGCAATTTATTAAACATGTTGGATATCAACCCAAACAACTAAATAAGAATGATGTTGAAGTAGTGGATGGCTTTTTAGGGACGTATTATGCAAAAGGAAAACCATTGCAAGCTCAACATGATCAGTTGCATTTTATCAACCCGCCAATCTTATCATATCAAATAGGGCAACAACGCTTCACATCATTGATTGATCAGTCAGCATTTCAATCATTTGATAAATATCGTGGCTTTTTATATGGAAACCATGGATTTGCCACAATTACAACAAGAGAAGTTCAGCAACCAAATCGCTTACTAGTGATTAAAGATTCGTTTGCTAATAGCTTAATCCCATTATTAGTTGATCACTATGATGTGATTGATGTCGTTGACTTGAGAAGTTTTTCTGGCTCGATTGCTTCGATTATTGAACAACATGATTATCAAAACATTCTATTTCTACATAGTTTTGATCAATTTTCATCTGATACTAGCATCGCAAAATTAAGATATTAAACAAAAAAAGCAAGAATAAGATCTTGCTTTGTATTAAATATAGTTAAATGGATTAACATGTTTGCCATTTACAATTACACTAAAATGCAAATGATTACCGGTGCTATATCCAGTTGTTCCAACACCACCTATGCGTTGACCAACAGCCACAGTCTGGCCAACAGAAACGTTGATTCTAGACAAATGATAGTAACCAGTACGAAGTCCATTACCATGATCGATCACAACACCATTTCCACCCATACCAGTCCATCCAGCCGTGATGACTCGTCCACTAGTATAAGCAAACACAGGTGTACCAGCAGGAGCAGCGATATCAATACCACTATGGAAAGCACGTCTACCTGAAATTGGATCAGTCCGATAACCGAAACCACTGGTTAATCGGCCAGACACAACACCAAAGTTAGAATTACTTATTCTTGTTAGGGTTGTTTTTGTCCCAACGCGGACCACACTTTTTGTAGGAGCAACAAGTTCAAGTTCATCAAGTACATTGGCTTCATAAGGGAAACCATTGAGTGTTTTTAAGTCATAGGTAACAGCTTTTTCTCCATCAACACCTTTTGTGACAACAACATTCTGCCTTCTAAATAATGAGTTATCTTGGATATATTCTGTATAATAAGGGATGGCTTCAATGATTGTATTTTCCATACTCACCATGACATTTAACCTTGGTATCGGTGGTTCAAGCATCACTTGATCACCAGGCCAGATTCGCTCAGGTTCAATCTCAGGATTGTACATAATAAGTGTTGAAATCCGAATATCATGAGTCACTGCGATTGCCCACATACTATCTCCACGCTCCACCGTATAATAAACGGGGTCAACAATATTTTTATACAAACGCTCTTCTACTACATTAAGCGATAAAAAAATACCATCAATGGCTTCAGCTTCAATAATTTCAACTTCCTCAACAAAATCAATGCTCTTTATATGTGCGTTATCATCTATGTCTTCTAGATATCTAACTTTATATGTATTTAGTAATTGTTCAAGTGCTTCATGATCTTCAACTACTCCCCATACTTCATCATCAACGCTGAGTTGCCATCCCATGACAGGTGGCGTTGCGGTTAAGTTAATGACAGTGATTGTGCTTATGATTAAGACAATTACTGATGTAGCAATAATGACGACCGTTTTGCTGATGCTATCAAATAATTTCATGTTAATCATTGTCGCGATTAGCCAATTGGATAATACGTGTCATTGGTTACCTCCTTGTGTAAAACAAGAATGAAAATAATCTCAAACTTATGGTTTGAATTATAACAGAATCAAATAAATCTCACAAGTAATTGCATGATATAACAAACTAGTCACAACATTTCACACATTTTAAAT
>CAYGIY010000128.1:0-3743 GCA_964350055.1 uncultured Erysipelothrix sp. | reverse complement strand
GTCATGTATTTATTATTGATTAACAGTTATCGCTAAATAATTGTAGAATATTAACAAAGAAGCATCAAAAAAACTAGCAAGCAAGTGAGATCTAACATATGAACATGAATTTTGTTTACTCAAAGGACATAGAAGAGATCCTTTCACATCGACATGATCTCGGTGGTGATTTATGGACAACACCAGATAAGCGATTATTAAAGGGTTCACCTTTTTCGATGTTGGAATGTGTGATGTATTTACTAGAGTTAGGATTAGCAGTTGATGATGTTCTGTTTCAAAAGGCATCAGAGTTAATCTTTAGTTGTTTGCGTGCTGATGGTCAATTTAAATTATCTTTAGGAAGTGTGTATCCTTGTCATACGGCAGTTGCAACAAAAGTGTTGTGTCACTTGAAATACGCACATGATGATAGACTAAAACAAACATTCAATTTTCTATTGGATACACAATGTGATGATGGTGGGTGGCGATGCCGCAAGTTTTCCTATGGTCATGGACCTGAAACAGAGTATTCTAATCCATTTCCAACACTTAATATCTTGGATGCATTTCGATTCACGCCTCTACTTAATCAAGAACCATCACTTGATCTTGCAGTTGATTTCTTGTTAAAGCATTGGGATATTCGACAACCTATTGGACCGTGTCACTATGGTATCGGTACTTTATTTATGCAAGTAGAGTATCCATTTCGAACGTATAATTTATTTGAGTATGTCTATGTGTTGTCATTTTATAGTCGTGCACGTAAAGACCATCGCTTTCAAGATGCCTTTAATACACTAAAATCAAAAACAGTAAATGATCAAATTGTCGTTGAACGAGTTGTAAATAAACTCGCATCATTATCATTTTGCATAAAGAACAAACCGAGTGAATTAGCAACCAAATGTTACCACAAGATATTAGATAACATCAGTATTTAATGGCTCATCATGTCATGATGCACACAATAAAAAAGGGAGACAAAAATGAAACAAAAATTAACCATTATGCAAAGACAACAATTAATAGAAACACTAAAAAACCGGTTTTATCAAAACATGTCAAGGCATGTGGGGATGGATTGGCAAGATATCCAAGTGCGGCTTGAAACAAATCCAGATAAACTTCAAGTATTGTATGACATGGAAAACACAAAAGGTGAACCAGACGTTGTTGCTTATGATCAAGAAACTAACTTGTTTGTTTTCTTTGACTGTTCAGCTGAAAGCCCAATAGATCGCAGAAACACATGTTATGATCAACAAGCACTTGATGCTAGAAAAGCGAATAAACCAGCACAAAATGTGTTGGATATGGCATCACAGATTGGGATTGAATTATTGAATGAAAAAGAATATCGATATTTACAAACTTTAGGTGAATTTGATTTAAAGACATCCAGTTGGGTGCAAACACCGCAAGAAGTGCGTGAATTGGGAGGTGCATTATTTTGTGATCGTCGATACAATCATGTATTTCTCTATCATAATGGAGCATCCTCATACTATAGTTCCCGAGGCTTTCGTGGCTTGTTTAAAGTGTAACAAAACAAGTATTAAAACTGGCTTATACTATGTTTTTTGTTGATTAAATTTGTTGATTTATATTAAGAAAAATTATAGAAATAAGCAATTGAAGGAATTTTTATTTCTTTGTGTGACATTTCTTGTTTTATTGTTTAGTAATGGCAGATGGTTTATGACTGTTGTGGCATGGATTTCTCCTATTTTGATGCTGAGAGTTTCTCGAGCATTAAAACCGATGATAGGATATTTAGTTCTTTTGTTTGTGATGGCGATTGCCAATCCAATTGCTTTTTTAAACTTTGTAAGTAGTGATTCGAGAAGTATTCTTTATTATTTACTAGCTTTTTTAGATTTATGATTGCAATACCATTTGTAATTGATGTACTAGTTCAAAAAAGAATCAAATCATTTAGCTCAACATTTGTTTTTCCTGCTTCATATGTGGTTAATGAGTATCTATACTCACTCAATCCATTTGATAAAACTGGAATTTTAGGATACACACAATATCAATTTACAACATATCACAACTTGCTTCAATAACAGAAATATGGGGAACTACTTTTGTGATTACTTGGACAGCTGCCGTGATTATTTGGTGCTATTAACAGTTTTTAGAACGTCAATTTTTTAAAAACAACTAGTCGTCTTTGTATTGACAATGTTTTGATATTTCTATTTGTAGCATTAGATTAGTAATCCCTAGTCATAACGAAAGAGTTAGAATTACTGGATTGCATGTCTATGACCTTCGGGGCGAAGAAAAAACTAAAATACTGAAGGTTGCTAATGAAGATTGTTAAGAATTTAGAAGCATGAGCCAATCAATCCAAAATAGATTATTTAAAGCCACAAATAGAGAAGCAAGAGCAGGGGCAAAAATTGTTGTATATAGTGAGGTGGCACCGTTTCTTGCACCAGAGGATGAGCAACAGTTCATTGATACCGCTTCAAAGATTGCAAAAGATTAAGTATTTATCTAGTGACATCTCCTTATGTAAACTACATACACCAACCTGATTTGGATGAGAATAAGCTGCTGTTGTTCAATCCTGAAGGTGATTTAGTGATGACTCATTATAAATATGGTTGCAATATTATTGAAGGTTCAAAACCTGGTGATAAAGTACTTCAACTAGTAGATACAGAGTATGGCAGATTAACAGGTGTGATTTGCTGGGATTAATACTTCCCGTTAATCATGAGACAGACAGGAAAACAAAATGTGGGTATCATACTTGCGCCTACTGCTGATTGGTTAGAAATCACACCATTGCATAGTGCAGTAGACTATTTTCGTGCTATTGAAAATGGTGCTACTTTAATTAGACAAAATGTAAAGGGTTTTTCTATGATTGTCGATCAAAAAGGTAGAATCCTAACCTCAATGAATCATTTCACATCACAAGAATAGGTTATGACAGCTCAAGTTCCAACAAAAGGGGTAGTCACAGTCTATTCAATAATTGGTGATTTAATAGTTTGGTTATGTGTCGACTTTTTGGTGTATGTAAGTGTTATTTATTCCAAACACAGGATTAGTTAAACTGATAATCAACTTAAACAACTGAGTAATATACGCAGTGCAAAATTATGGTTTAATTGATTATGGCGTGTATAAAATAATAGACCTGCAGTTGTTTGTTTTTCACAAATATGATAAATTCATGTCATAAAGAGGAATGTTATGAAAAAAGAGATACTCATACTCAGGATAAGTTGTGTTGCCTTTGCAGTGATTATAATCACTGCATGTGTTTTGTTGTTTCCGAAATTCATTGACTTCTATCCGCAACAAGAACCGACAGTCAATGTTTTTCGTTATCTTTTTATGATTGGTATCTATATGCAATCAGTTTTGATCATCTATATCTTATTTCAAGTTTGGGTAATCCTTAAGTACTTGGAACAACATACATTTTTTGAATATAAAAGTCCCAAAAGAATCAATCATATCATTATCAGCCTTTGGATAATCAGTATCCTCTATGTTTTGATTATGCCTCTTGTTGTGTATGTTGCTGATGTAGATGATGCACCTGGACTTATCATCATAGGGCTATTTTTTGTAGGAGTTTCATTAGCATCAATTGCATTTGTTTCACTTATAAGAAAGACGTTGATTCAAGTATTGAAAAAAATGAATATAAGTTTGAAGTAAAACAGTCAAACAACAACTTTCTTATCCTGTAACCTAAAACAGAAAAAGCGATTAGAAATAATATTATT
>CAYGIY010000127.1:0-3746 GCA_964350055.1 uncultured Erysipelothrix sp. | reverse complement strand
TATTTCTACTATAAGTGAAATCATTTATTTAAGGAGAAATATGATGAATCATCGTGTAACTTCTGTTGCTGAAATGAAGCAACTTGACCAATTGACCATCATCAAAAAAGGCATTGACAGTTTCGATTTGATGCATTTTGCAAGTGAGAGAATGGTTGATTATGTGCTTTATAATCAACTGGTGAGTAAAGACCAAATGATTGTTATTGTTTGTGGACCTGGTAACAATGGTGGCGATGGATTGGTTATTTTTGAATGCTTGAATCAGCTTGGCTTTCATGTTGAAGCATTTGTTGTCGATCAACCAAATAGATACACAAGAGAAGTCAAACAACAATTGGATCGTTTGAAAATGAAATCGATTCAAGTTCATAAGATAAATAATCAAACGATTTTAGATTTAAAAAACACAATTTTGCACGCTCATATCATCATTGATGCACTACTTGGTATCGGTTTAAATCGGCCATGTGAGCCGATATATTGTGATATCATTGATGTTATCAATGATGCATCAAAAACAGTCATTAGTGTTGATATTCCAAGTGGACTTCACGCCAACAATGGGCACATCATGAATCATTGTGTTGTTGCAACTCATTCCTTGGTTGTAGGAGCATTTAAGTATGGCAATTTAATGGCAGATGCATTAGATGTCAGTGGACAACTGCATTTTATTGATATAGATATCATGACAGATTCTTTAAGAGAACGAACTTATTCAGCTAAACCACTTTACTTTAGTAATCATCCACGTAAACATCATACACACAAGTATCACTATGGTCATGTGTTAGTTGTCGGTGGTCATTCATCCATGATGGGGTCAATTGGATTAACAAGTCTTGGGGCACTTCGAGGTGGTGCTGGACTTGTCAGTGTGGCGACCTATGGTGATTATGGAGAGTTCTTTCGAGAGTTACCACTTGAAGTGATGACATTGACTTATCAAGACATCCAGACGCTTTTGCAACTTTTTTCAAAAAAAGATGCAGTTGTTTATGGAATGGGTGTATCAAAAAATACACAGCCTGTTGATGTTGTTTCTCAACTCATTGTCAGCAACATACCTTGTGTGATTGACGCTGATGGAATTGAACATCTATCAAAGATTAATATCGAAGATTATCAAGACAAACATATTGTATTAACACCTCATATGAAAGAATTAAGTACATTACTGCACATCCCATTTCAAGAATTGATTCAAGATCCTATCACATATGTCGAGTCTTTTGTTAAAGGGACAAACTTAGTGATTGTTCTTAAGGGACCATGTACAATCATTGCAAGCGATAAAAAAACAGTGTTTATTCAAGCAGGTAATCCTGGTCTAGCAACTGCTGGTACTGGTGATGTCCTTGCGGGCATCATTGGAAGTATGATTGCACAAAAAAAAGATATATTTCTTGCATCACTAATCGCGGTTGAAATTTTTTCAATTGCTGCCAATCTTGCTTGTAATCAAATGGGAGAGCGAAGCATGATTGCAAGTGATGTCATTGCTTGCCTACCAGAGGCATTTAAACAGAGAACCTAAAAATAAGAACATTAAAAACCACGTGTTTGACCTTTGTATGGTGGTTGCTTGTTTAGGTTAAACTCATCAACACCAGGACCTTTGAGTTGGTGCAAACGCCATAAGCCATAGACATAACTTAGAATAAGGATAAGAATCGTGACAGGCAGACCAAGTAGTGTATTAAACCAAACATATTGGGTTGGATCATTTTGAAGAAACAATTGAATTTGTAAGATGGTTCTACTAAGAAAAAACACGAGCCACATCCATGTTACTTCACGATAAGCAGGTTTTATGTCATTGCGCCAAAACCAATCAAGTGGCCAACCACGGGTAATGTGACTGGCAAACACAGCGAAAGGGCGATCAATAATTAATGTGACTAACGTAACTAAAGTAATCAAGATACTGCCAATGATTCCAGGTAAAAAGAAGTTTGAGGCATTATCAGCATAAAAAGCAAAACTAGAAGCAATCAATACACCTAAGATACCCCCTAATGCATAAAGCCATGTTTGTTTTTTTAACAATCGAATAACTCCAATGATAAAGGCAAACCCTATGGCAATGATACTAGAAATCATTAAGTTAGATACATTGTTTGCTAATGCAAACACAATGGGTGGTAAAAGTGTATCAATCCCTTTTCCTTTAAATACAGATTGCAGTTCTTCTAAGAGTTCTTGTGTTTTTGCCATGATTTACCTCTTTATCTAATTGAAGTCAATATAATGTTAAACCATAAAGTTGTCAACCGCTTTACTTTATTTTGTATGTTTTATTACGATAAAGGTTCCACTTTATCAAATCACCGTGTAAAAATGTACTTATAGTGAACCGTTTGTTAATAAGGGGCGGCGTTGTGAGAGGAAATAATATTCATGATTTGACTAGAAGGTTTATTCTTGTTGTGTTGTTTGTGACACCTTTTGTTTTCACACCTTTTAGTCGTGGCTATGATTATTTTAATGCTCCAAAAAGCTATTTTTATACGCTTGTTGTGGGTTTATTTTTAGTGTTTTTGCTGTTTAATCAAAAAGCGATATCAACCATCATACACAAAGATAGCAGCACTGTCCTTTTAGCAATCTTTGCCTTGTAATTGATCATCTCGACAGTTTTTGGTTTAGACTCATATCAAGCATTAACTGGTAGTTTTAGACAAGTAGAAAGCTTCAGCACCATGTTTGTGTATTTTTTGTTATTTTTAATGGCACGAGCAAGTGCACCTTTAAAAGACAAACATGTTGATTTGTTTTTGCTAGTTATAACATTATTGCATTGTATGGTATTTTACCAACATTCATGATTGATCCATTTCCGAGAGATTATATTCGTGAGGGGTGGACACGTGCGTTTTCAATAATTGGAAACCCCAATTTTCTAGGATGTTATTTGGATTTAGCAATACCACTTGCAATGCACCGGTACATCGATCATCGAAAATGGCATGCGCTACTATTTTATGCCATCAAGCTCTACACGCTACTTGCGACGATGACTTGTGGTACCTGGATTGGTGCCGTGATATCAATTATCATCTATTTTGGTTTTATCTGGTATCAGCGAAATAGAAAACCCGTTCATCTTCAACACGTGATTTATTTTCAATTAACGACACTTATTGTGATACTTGCATATAATGGTTTATCTGATGGAGGGTTATTTGCACGTCTTCTCATTATTGGAGCAGATGTCACAACCATTATCGAAGGAAGTGAAGTCATTGATCGAGTAGGCAGTAGTCGCATGTTTATTTGGCTTAAAACTATTGACTTAATTCAAATCAGACCTTTATTTGGATTTGGCTTAGAAAATCTTGGATTGGCTTTTCACCAATATTTTTCATCAGATATTGTCAATCATTAAGATCGTTTAACAACACCTGATAAGTCACATAATAAATACTTGCATATTGCTGTGACTTCTGGTATTCCAGCGCTTTTAGTTTATTTGTTTTTTGTTGGATTAGTGATAAAAAAAAGGATGGAAAAACCTATTTCATTCTTCTATGGGATTAGGCTTATTTGTTGCCATTGTTGGGTATTTAGTGCAAGCATTTTTTAACATCAGTGTGGTATCTGTTGCTTGTGTTTTTTGGATATTCCTTGGACTTTGGACTTATCAACATTAATAATTGATTCATTAAGTGCTTAAAAAGATGTAATGATGAATCATTACATAAAGAGTTTTTAAAATTGATTTTTTTAGTTTTTTTTGACTA
>CAYGIY010000126.1:0-3765 GCA_964350055.1 uncultured Erysipelothrix sp. | reverse complement strand
TTTTATTCCAAAGAAAAAGAGAGTCTTCAAACATGTTTGTTTGTCAACTCTCTGAGCACCTTTGGTGCTGTTTTACACTATTGGTGACCCGTACGGGATTCGAACCCGTGAATGCATGCGTGAAAGGCATGTGAGTTAACCGTTTCTCCAACGGGCCAATACTGGCGCCTGAAACAGGACTCGAACCTGTGACCAACCGGTTAACAGCCGGTTGCTCTACCGACTGAGCTATTCAGGCGAGTGCTTATAAAATATATCATAAAGTTAATTCTAATGCAATACTTACTCATGGTTTTTCAAAGAAATGTGTTGATTTTTCTCATTTTTCAAACCATGACTAAATTTGTTTATTTCTCGGGAAATTATTATAATGAGTTTAATAGAAAAAACGAGGTTCACAATGAAAAAACTCGAACGATTAGCAGCGTATATCGAAGCAGTCGCCAATCAGGATACTGCTGTAGAAACATATAAAGATTATGAGGAAGATATTTTAAGTGTACATGCCAGTGAACTCTTTGATTTGTTTTATCAAAGATTACAACAAGGTGATAAGGAAGAAACAATTCTAACTTATCTTGATAAATTGATGCATGTATTCTATCAAAGCTTGAAGCATCGTATGGTAACACTTCCTGTGGATTCTTTTTTAGATCATCTTGATCAAGAAAATAAGCAGCTGATCAAACGATTAGAAGCTATTAAGCAGTTACTAAAAAAACAAGACTTGTTGGAATCTAAAGATATACTATTAAAGCAGTTTTTAGAACTTACTCATTTTAATGATCACTATGTAAAAAAAGAGAATATACTATTTCCTTATCTCGAGAAGAAAGACGAGAAATTTAAAGGGGTCAGCATCATGTGGTCATTGCATGATCAAACGCGTAAATCATTAAAAGAAGTTTGCGAGCAATTACAACAAAACCCTTTAGATGAAAAACTTACTAAGCAAGCGATCGGTCGTTATTTCTTTGATGCTTATGGTCTGATTCAAAAAGAAGAAGCTATTTTATTTGTTGTTACGATTGAAACTTGTTCAATCAATGAGTTAGAACACATGCGTGAACAAAGTTTTGACTATGAATTTTGTTTTATCAAAAAACCAGAATACCAAGAAGTAGAACGACTTCATGTTGCATCTGATCAGTGGTCATTCCAAACAGAAACCGGTCATTTGACTCATGAACAGTTGATGTTGTTTATTAATTCATTACCAATGGATTGCACCATCATTGATGAACACAACAAAGTTGTCTTCTATAACAAACCTACTGATCGTCTTTTCCCTAGATCACCCGCAATCATCGGTCGTGATGTTATTAATTGCCATCCTGCTGAAAGTGTGGATATCGTCAATCAGATCATTGATGCGTTTAAGGAAAACAAAAAGGATGTAGCCACATTTTGGATCGATTTTAAAGATCGCAAGTTGCTCATCCAATATTTCGCATTAAGAGATAGTTTAAATACATATAAAGGAACCATAGAAGTTAGCCAAGACATCACTGAAATCCAACAAATCAAAGGACAACGTCGCTTACTTGATTGGGACTAAGCTTATTAAAGTCTTTTCTTTGCAATGACTATTGTAGCATAGCTATTTGGTGTCCATGGTTGTTGATCAAACCCACCGAAAAATTCAAGTTCATCAAAACCAGCTTCAACAAGCGCTTGTTCTAATTGTTGTTTTAATAATGGATATAACGTGACCTGTTGTGTGAATGTTTGATTGTTTTGTTTATCTGTTAAGCTTGTTTCAAATTGTATTGTTTGATCATGATGATGATACAACCGTTGCATCGACACCAAAGGGTGATCTATTGTAGGTAGTGATGTTATGAGTTGGCTCATGATGCGATCATAATTTATGATTTGAATCATCAACTTCCCTTGATTGGTTAGAAGTTCAGACCATTGTTTTAGTGTTTTAAAAACATCCTGATTGTTGATATGAACCAATGTATTACCAAAGCAAGTCATGACATCAATATCAGATATATCAAGTGTATGCAACAGTCGCATATCAGCTGCTATAAAGGATATATTTGGCCATTCTTTTTGTGCTTGTTTGACCATGTCTTGATTGGCATCAATTCCAATCACAGCATCTGCCATACTCGCTAATGTTGACGCAGTATGACCAATGCCACACCCGATATCCATTGCATGCTTTACCTTTATTTGAATTGCAGATTGAAGAAATGTTATTTCCTTTTCATTAATCGGAAATATATGTTTGTAATAACGACTCAATATGCTATAAAAGCTCATTTTAGCCTCCTAGAGCGATGTTATTTCATCTATGGTTAAATTATGCACCCATTTTTCTTTCTTGACTAAACGATACGCAAACGCTAATTTTAGTAAATCTGTGCTTTGTCCAGCAATGTATAAAAAGAAGATATTAAACCCTGTTAGATAAGTAAACAAACCAACTACCGGAATGTTGATAACCCACATAAATCCGGCATCCATCATGAGTGTAGACTTCATGTCTCCCCCTGCCCGAAGAATAAAGTAGCACTCAGCAGTTGCCATGTATATCCAAAACATCAATGACATAATACGTAGCATGGTTTGTGCGATGTGCTGTGAAGCATCTGAAACATTATAGAGAAGTGGTATGACATAGCTAGATCCAAACATAATCATACCAAATAACATGGCTAATGTTGTTGAAAAGCCAATCATGTAGTATCCATTTTTTCGTGCTTGTTCAAGATCATTTGCCCCTAGTGGTTGTGAAATCATAATTGTGGTCGCCACAGACATCCCACCAAATAATACAAAGAACAAATCTGCGGTTGTTGAAGCAATCGATATTCCAGCAATAACTTCTGGACCACGTGTTGCATAAAATTTAAATAGTGTTGCCATTCCAAATGACCACAAAATCTCATTGGTCGCTAGAGGCATCGCCTTAAGTGAAATCTTACGAATATTTTTCTTTGATATCTTAAACAAATCTTCAATGCGAGTTGTAAAATGAAATACACGATGAGTCATGATTGTCAGTAGAATAGCCGCTTCTAATGTACGAGAAATCACTGTCGCTATCGCCGCACCAACAATTCCTAATTGTGGTAAGCCAAAATGGCCAAAGATTAATGCGTAGTTAAAAAAGGCATTGGTAAACACGGCGAATATCCCAACATACAAAGGAATCTTTGTTTCACCAATCGAACGCATCGCACTTGCAATAGATCCCGTCAATGCAAAAGGTAGAATTGCTATTGCTGCAATTGTAATATACTTAGTTCCTTCAGCTAAGATTAATGGATCATCAGTGAAAAAGCCAAGCACTAGATGCGGATAAAAAGTGGCAATACTAAAGAATATTAATGTAATGGCAACCGATGACAAAATCGAAAATCTAAAGGACTCCTTCATATTATCTTCATCTTTAGCCCCAAAGTATTGGGCAATAAAAACAGACGAAGCAGACAAAATACCCATAACAGCAAATAAAGCAATCATAAAAAAGCGATTGGACGTGGCAACACCACCCAGCGCTGCATCACCCAATTGACCGATCATTAAATTATCCACTAAATTGACTGAGCTTGTTACAAGTTGTTGAAGCATCAAAGGAACTGCAACAGCAATGACGTTTTTATAGAAATGCTTGTTTGCAATAAACTTACTCATTCTTTTCATGATGCTCCTATAAAAAAGGCGATGGATTACCATCGCCCTCGCTTGTTTACTGGTGGAGCTTATCGGGCTCGAACCGATGACCCCCTGCGTGCAAGGCAGGTGCTC
>CAYGIY010000125.1:0-3792 GCA_964350055.1 uncultured Erysipelothrix sp. | reverse complement strand
AAAGAGATGTAGTAATTGGAATTGAAATACATTGTGAACTAAAAACAAACACAAAAATGTTTTCAGGTGCCCCTGTATTATTTGCGAAGAAACCCAATCATTGTGTCAATGAGATTGATTTGGGTCATCCAGGTACATTGCCTGCTTTAAATAAACAAGCAGTCAAGTTGTCGATTATGGCATGTTTTATATGTGGGTGTCACATTGACAGATTGATTCGATTTGATCGCAAAAACTATTCATATTCAGATTTGCCAAAAGGATTTCAAATCACTCAGCAATTTTATCCACTCGGAAAAAATGGCATGATTACCATAGAAACCGCACAAGGGAAAAAAGATATTGGCATTGATCGAATACACATGGAAGAAGATACGGCCAAGCAATTTCATGATGATGAGATTACTCGTATTGACTATAATCGTGCCGGTACACCGTTGATTGAAATTGTGAGTAAGCCTGATATTAGTAGTGGTGAAGAAGCAAAAGCATATGTTGAGATTTTGCGGAATATGTTACTATTTTCTGGTATTTCTGATGTAAAAATGGAAGAAGGATCGCTTAGATGTGATGTAAATATTTCATTAAAGGATAAAGAGAGTGATGTACTTGGTACAAAAGTTGAGATTAAAAATTTGAATTCAATTGCAAATATTCAACGTGCAATTGATGCGGAAATCAAACGACAAACAAAACTTCTAGATGATAATCAAGTTGTTGTTCAGCAAACACGGCGTTATGATGAAGCAAGCAAAACAACAGTCGCAATGCGTGATAAAGAAAAAGCAATGGATTATCGATATTTTCCAGAGCCAAATATTATCCCGACTTACATCACAGACACTTTTTATCAAGAAGCGATTGCTTCTATTCCATTAATGCCTATATACAAGAAACAACAATTAATTGAAATATTTGGATTAAGTGAACAAGATACTAACGTACTCATTAACAACAAACCATTATTGGACTATTTCGACGATATCATGAAATCAAGCCAGCATCCAAAATTGGTATGCAATTGGTTAATTAGTGAAGTACTTGCGATTGAATTAAGACATGAAACCTATAAACAACTCATTTCAACCGCGTATTTTGTCAGCTTTATTGATTTGATTGCTCAAAAGAAAATTAATTCTAAACAAGCCAAAGAAGTGTTTACATATTTATTGAAGCATCAAGATCCTGTTGAAGTCATCAAAACACTGAATATGAGTGTTGTTGATGATGATACGCAGTTATTACAATGGATTGAAGAGGCAGTTAAAGAACATCCACAGTCAGTTGCTGATTTTAAAAATGGCAAAGACAGAGCAGTCGGATTTCTAGTAGGGCAAGTCATGAAACGCTCAAAAGGAAAAGCGAATCCTGCCAAGACTAGCGAAATGGTAAGAGAGCATCTAATAAAGATGTAGTTGGAATTTTGTATAATTTAAGGTAAACTATATACGTTAGGAGAGACTCCATGACTTTAAAACCAAAGAAAAAAACAAAAAAGAGTACAATTCATTGGCCATCAGTGGTTTTAATGATTAGTATTGTTGCATTATTAATTCCTACAGTAGCAGTTGGAATGGTGCTTTTAGATGCATTTGAAAGTACCGGAAAACCCTTGTATGGTAATCGATTCGCAACTGAAATCAATAATGAACTGACTTCAGATCAAATAGAGGAAATCCAGACTGTTGTTAGTGAACAACCAAGTGTAAGACAAGCAACAGTTAATCTTAGAAGTGCAACATTGCGAGTCAATGTACTTGTCAACAATGAAATAGATGAAGAACAAGTAAGTGAAATCACGGCAAACACGATGAATCAAATCTTTAACATTGCGCCAAGAGAAGCCTATTTTCAAATGGCATCAATGTATAAGCAATACGACTTAGAACTGCATGTGTATAATGATCGTACCATGGTAGACGATGATGATTATATTTATGTTATCATGCATATCAATTCTGTTATGGAAGAGCCATTAATTCAACTGGTGAGTAAACCAAAGAACCCTGATTTTGTTGCAATCTTATATGAACGCTTATTTGGTGATGACTCAGATGATGACACAGACGAAGATGACGAGTAAATCTAAGGAGCAACGCTCCTTTTTATTTCAGAAAAATCAAGAAATAGTGCTATGTGCGATCGATATGAATCATCAAGGATTTGGTGTTGCCAAAGTTGATGGTTTTGTTGTGTTTGTTAAATCATTAATCATCCATGAAGTTGCACTTGTTAAACTTGTAAAAGTGTTTAAAAACTATGCGTATGGTATTATATTAGAACTGTTCGAATCAAGTGAACATCGTGTACAACCAGTTTGCTCAGTGTATCATCAATGTGGTGGTTGTGACTTAATGCATATCAGTGCTGATTTTCAAAAAGAGATTAAGCGAAGTATCATCATTGAGCAGTTTAATCGGCACAAGCTTACACCAGATATTGTCAATCCAACACTTGCAATGAAAGAGCCATTTCAGTATCGAAATAAAGTATCTTTGCCAATTACTATTACTGATGGTAACGTAAAAATTGGGTTTTACAGGCAACATTCTCACGATATTATTGAGTTTGATACTTGCCATGTACAATCTGAACTTCAAAATAAGATAATCTCTTACTTAAAACAAATTCTAAATCAATTCCCATTGCCATCACTTAAACACATTATTTTAAGAGAATCATACAAGTCAAAAAACATCATGGTTGGTTTTGTTGTTTCACAGTTACATGAACCACACTTAAAGACAATAGTCGCGCAGCTTACTAAGCAGTTTTCAAATATAAAAAGTGTCATGCTCAACTTGAACAAAGAAGAGACAAATACCATTTTTGGAAAGCAAGATGAAGTTTTATTTGGTGAATCGATAATACTAGATGAAAGCTTAGGTCTAACATTTAAGATTTCATTGCGGTCTTTCTATCAAGTTAATTCTCAGATGATGAATGTTTTGTATAAAGAAGCACTAAGACTAGCAGATATTCAGCCACATGAGACCATTTTGGATTTGTATTGTGGAATTGGTACGATTGCACTTCTAGCAAGTCAACATGCCAAAAAAGTATACGGTGTTGAATTAAATCCGCAAGCGATTGTTGATGCCAATGAAAATGCTTTGTTGAATAATATTAACAATATTGAATTTATATGTGGTGATGTCAAAGATATCATTGACACATTTAGCTCAGATCAAAGCTTAATTGATACAATCATTGTCGACCCACCACGATCCGGATTACATGATCACGTGATTGAAGTGCTTAAAAAAAGTATGGTTAGCAAGATTGTATATGTCTCTTGTAATCCATTAACACTTGCAACAGATTGTAAAAAACTTAGTGAAGTCTATGACATAGAAAGTGTTCAACCAGTTGATATGTTTGGTCAGACAAAACATATAGAAAGTTTAATTGTACTGAAGTATAAGTACACATAAAATCGTAGAGCAAGGAAACCACCACGTCTGATATAATTGAATAGAAAATATACTAACATCAAAATACTGAATAGAGGGGGAAGCATGGAGAATGTAAGGTTAATGAATATGTGCAAAATAGTTAATCCAAAAGACAATAGGGTATTAGTTCAAGAGAGAGTAAAGAGCTGGCATGGTATTGCATTTCCAGGAGAAAAATTGAACCTGGAGAGAGTATTGTGCAATCAGTAAAAAGAGAAATTTTGGAAGAGACGGGGTTAAAGCTAAATAAAGTTAAAATTTGTGGGATAAAAGATTGGTATGATAAAAGAACAAATGAAAGAAATTTGATCATTTTATTTGTATCAAATGATTATAG
>CAYGIY010000124.1:0-3792 GCA_964350055.1 uncultured Erysipelothrix sp. | reverse complement strand
TTAAATCAATGTTTTTCTTATCTAGAAATGTCGTATCCTGTTTAACAATATTCTTATCTAAATCAATTAATAGCGTCATTGACCGAGCTGCTTTATTAAACTTTTTTACTAGATTTTCATCAAATGAACATTTCTTCAATGCTTTTCTTGTTGCGATTGGATATTGCTCATACATATAAGTAATGGCTTCAAAATGAGCTTTGGCCATTTTGTTTGTATAATAATTATCATTGACAATCGCAGTATATTCATCCGGACCAGTCACGCCATCAAGATGGAAACTTCCATTTTGATAGTGACCATACTCTAATAGAAATCTTCCTGTTTCAAGTAACATCTCTATTCCGTGATCTTCCATAAACTCAACATCTAGTGTTGCATAATAATATTGCATGATTGCAAATGCCACATCACTATTGATATGGATCTGTGCACTACCTGCAGGATAATAGGGTGATGCTTCAGTTCCGTTTATTGTTCTCCATGGAACTTTCGCGCCGTGGTTAACGCCTAGTTTGTATGCTTCATTTTTTGCTTGATTTAAGTGATGATAGCGATAAAGCAATAAATTTTTAGCTTTATCAGGATTTGTAAGGACAAAATATGGAATCATGTAAATTTCTGTGTCCCAAAAATAATGACCTTCATATCCTAATCCACTCAATCCTTTAGCTGCTATTTGTAGCTTCTTGTTTTCCCCACCACTGCTGTTTAATTGAAAGATGCAATACTGAAGTGATTGATTAATTATTGGATCACTCACTCTTGTTTGCTGGTTAATCCAAAAATGCTTATAGTAGTTTATTTGTTGTTGTTTATAAAAATCAAATGATTGAATTTCATTTAAGATTGCTTCAATATTCTCATAAATATCAAGGTGACTTCCCTGATAAACTTGAAATTTAACCACATCTAACGTTTCATTTGGCTCAATTTTTTGCTCGTAGGTTGCAGAGATGCGATCGCCTTCAATATTATAATTAAATGCTAAATTATGTGTTATACCAACATGTAGCATCAGTCCCGTTTCTTTTGTTTTAACTGACAAAACCCCATATGATTCACTTACCTTGCCACCTTCAAATTGCAAATGTTTTCGGTACTGAGCAACTCTTGGATCATTTGATTTCTCTTTTTTAACAAGCGGCATACTGATAAATGAAGCTAACTTAAGCTGTCCTTGAAAGTTTATACTTTTGATTGAAATTTTTGAAATAGCTAAATCTTTGTATGTAAAACATGTAAATTTTGTTTCATTTATTTCGAACTCATAATTTTTAGGTGTTCGATATCTAGCAGATCGATAAGTAATGCCTTCCTTTAAATTATACTCACGATCTAAGCTAATCAATTCAGCATGTGTTAAATCAATATATTCATCATTTGCTTTAATCAATATGGTTGATGCATCTGGTAATTGTATGATTGTTTGCCCTTGTTGTGGAAAATGTATTGAGTTTTCTTCATACTTGTATGGGAATGTATTATAAAAACCATTTAACATTGCTTGACCATCCAATGATTCGACACCATAACCCTCTGTGAAATACCCCTTAATCCCGAGAACTCCATTTGCACTAGAAAATATAGTCTCATCAACGAGAAGGTCATCTAAGCTTTGGTAATTATTTCTAATAATACTTGAAACCCAATCAATCATTGAATAGTTTCTCCCTTAAATGACTATTAAATTCTAAAAGTGAGCTAACATGAACATCTGCTTCATTTAATTGCTCATCTCCAACTCCAACTGCAAACATATTGGCTGCTTTGATTGATTTAATCCCTGCTATTGCATCTTCAAAGCCTATACATTCATTCGATGTGAGGCCAAAATGATCACGTGCCGCCAAGAAAATATCAGGATGTGGCTTTCCTTTTATCAATGATGGGTCGACAATATAATCAAAGTAATCTTTGATCTTGAGACGTTCTAGTATTGTTTCACCATTTCTCGATGCACTACCAAGTGCAATTTTTACGTCTTTCTCTTTTAAAAACGTTATTAAATCGAGAACACCTTCCATTAATTTTGTTTCATCAATGCGATTAATAAGTGCTCGATAATGCGTATTCTTCTCTTCCATAAGATCATGTTTTTCTTTGTCACTAACAGAAATCCCATAATGCTTTAATAGTACTTCGATTGAATCCTTTCTTGAAACACCCTTTGTTTTAACTTCTAATGTGTGATCAAGATTTATATCAAAATGTTTCTTAAATAGATTTTTCCATGCACCGAAGTGTTCATCAGTCGTATTTGTTATCACGCCATCCAAGTCAAATATTGCGCATTTTATCATATCTATTTAACAGCTCCTGATGTCATCCCTTTAATAATATGTTTTTGTGCAAACAAGAAGAAGACTAGTATTGGGGCAGCTGCCATCAACACACTTGTCAAAATTAAGCCCCACTCTTTATCATAAAAACCAGCAAGATTAGCAACAGCAAGCGGCAACGTTTTTGTTGCTCCATTTAATCCAATAATAAGTACTGGTAACAAGTAGTCATTCCAAATCCACATGCCATTTAAAACTAACAACGTGACGAAAACCGGTTTAAGAATTGGCAAGACTATTTTAAAGAATACTTGCGTTTTACTACAACCATCAATAATTGCAGCTTCTTCAATATCAATAGGAATGGATTTTATAAATCCATGAAACAAGAAAACACTTAAGGGTGCCCCAAACCCAATGTATGCAAGGATGACTCCGTGAAATGTGTCTTTAAATTGAATACCAGATATCGTTCTTAATGTTTCCAATAATCTAACCAATGGAAGCATGACAACTTGAAACGGAATTACCATACCAGCTAAGAAGAACATAAAAATCCAAAATGAGTATCTTGTCTTTGTTCTTACTAGAATCCAAGCAGCCATCGCACTAAATACGCCTATTAAAGCTAAGCTTACAATCGTAATAATGACTGAATTGAAGAATGCTCTAAAATAGTCAATATTATCTCTTGATAAAATTTCATTGACGTTTCTAAGAAAATTGCTCCAATCATTTGGAAAACTCAATGGTGTCATAATAATTTCAGCAGCACTCTTTGATGAGTTAATAATAACCATCATGAAAGGATAAAAGAATGCAATAAGTAAGACTATTCCCAAGACTTCTAAGAAACTTTTTGGACTGAAAATCCTCTTGAGTATCGGTTTTTTCATTACAGTTCAATCTCCCTTCTTTTGTTGTAGTAGACTTGTAAGAGTGATATCACAAGTAAAAATGCAAAGAATACAATGGCCTTAGCTTGACCAACACCCATCTGATAACGACTAAATGCTTCTTGATATATGTTAATCGCAACTAAATTGGTAGACTGAACAACTGGCATCTCTGCGAGATTATAAAAATTACCGATCCATTGTGGCAAAATAGTTGCCGGTCCTCCTTGTGTCAAACTCATGACAGTATCAAATTGCTTAAATGATGTTACCAAGGTTAAAAACATGGCAACAGTAAACGCTTGTGCTACTAAAGGTAGTGTAATTGTCTTAAGTCTTTGAACAGCATTTGCACCATCAATTTTACTTGCCTCAATTAAATCTTGAGGAATGTTTTGTAGTGCCGCAATATAAATCATCATTATATACCCAGCGTATTGCCAAGTAACAACAATAATCAATCCAAATAATGCTGTACTGCCTCTATTTAGGATACTTGTTGCAAAGATTCCTCCAAATTGGACAATCGCACGATTGAATAAGAATTGCCAAATATAACCTAAAACTAGTCCACCGATTAGGTTAGGCATAAAAAATCCTGCACGATATATATT
>CAYGIY010000123.1:0-3885 GCA_964350055.1 uncultured Erysipelothrix sp. | reverse complement strand
GTGTAGATCGAGGTGCTTTGTTGTGTGCAAACAAAGGATTGATGATGGACATGGCAATCGGAGATTTTGATTCAGTAAACCCACAAGAATTAGAAAAAATAAAACAAAACGCAAAGCATGTTGTTGTGTTGAAGCAGCAAAAAGATGATAGTGATTCTGAAGCTGCTGTTAAACTATGGATTGATTGTGTCGATAAAATTGTGATGATTGGAGCATTAGGTGGACGTTTAGATCATCAATACGTTAATTTGCAATTGATGTTTCAGCACCCTAAGATTCATTTAATGGATCATAAAAACCACATGTTTATTGCTCAAACATCCTTAATGATTGAACGTGATGATTATACATATTTATCATTGTTTGCACTAGAATTCAGTGTTATTTCACTTGATAAAGTCAAGTATCCACTCAACAATCAATCTTTATTGCCAACCGATCGATACACATTATCGAATGAGTTTTTAAATGAGCCAGCACAACTTGAAATTAAACAGGGTAAATTGCTTATTATTAAAAGCAAAGACAAATAAAAAAAACGGCGAACCGTTTTATTTATTGTGTAGCTTGCTGGGCTTTAAGTGCCTTTAATGCTCGGGCTGAAATGCGGACTTTTTGCGGTTTCCCGTCGACCATTAAGGTTACTTTTTGCAAATTTACATTCCATTTGCGGCGGGTCGCACGCAATGAGTGGGAACGTTTGTTACCAGACAATGTTTTTTTGCCTGAAACGGCACATACTCTTGGCATACCATAAACCCCTTTCTAATCTTGATTCATATTTGCTTGTTTACTATATCATAACCCTGTTTTCAATGCAACCAAAAAAACCAAGTTTGCTCTGAAACAAGTGGTTTTCTCTTTATTTGTTTCGCTTGAATATGCTATGATATAAACAATGATGAAAGGCTTACTCAATGGAAAAACAAATCCTAGCTGTTTGTGAAATTGCTGATCACAAAGTACGTTTGATTGTCGCGGAGTTTTTTCATACTTCGTTAAATATTCTTAAAGTAGAACAAGTGCCAACAACCGGTTTTGATGGCCGTTTTGTATTGGATGAGCAAGCAATCATTCAATCGGTACAAAGCGCGCTGTTGAATGCTTCTAAGAATTTACAAGCATCAATTGAACGTGTATTATTGGTGATTCCAAGTTTAGGAATGCAAAAGTATTCACAAAAACTGAATGTTGAAATCATGGATGCTGTAGCTGGTATCAATCAAAGTGACATTCAAAAAGCGTATACGATGCTGATGAATTCAGAAGTTAAAGTTGATAAAGAAGTGATTTTCGTGCAAATAGCACGTTATATAGTGAATGGTGTCCCATTTCGAAAAGCTCCAATTTATGAAAAGGTTGACCGCATTCAAGTTGAAGCCGATATTTATGTTGCTGATAAGGCTTTGACATACCAATTAGCAGCTTGTGTTGAGAAGGCTGGATGTGAAATCACAGATGTCGTATTGGATAGTTGGGCTTTAGCCAAGGAAACTGCAATCATCGAACAGTCAAATAAAGATGTGATGATAGCAATACGATTAGATAAAACAAGTACTCAATTGAATCTATTCTATCAAGGCAAATTAATTAGTAGTGAATGGCTAGAAATGGGTTATGGGCAATGGGTCACTTCTTTAAGCCAATTCTTTAATCTACCAGAAGATGTTGCAACAAGATTGCTTTATTATAATTGTGAATTAAACAAAGAAGAATTCTCACAACACCCTGTGTATTTATGGGCTGTTAATGATCAATCAAAGACATGTACACAAACTGAGATTATGGATGTTGTATTACCTCACATTCAGCAGTGGAAAGAGCAATTGGTTCGTATGTGTGAACCAATCATTGAAAAGCGAACCACTCAACTGCTCATTACAGGTGAAGGTGCATTGATAGAAGGATTTGATATTTTTATTGAAGAAGCATTTCAAAAACAGACGAAACTATATGTTCCAGAAACCATTGGTGCACGTGATCCAGGGTTAACGGTAGCATTAGGAGCATTTTATGCTTATCAAGATATGGAAGTATGGCGTAAGCAACAAATACAAGCCATTAATGTGTTAGAATTTGAAGAGATGATTGGCGCAAGAAAAAGCAAAGAGCCAACAGTGGAACTAGCGATTAAAAAAAGGCTTAAGAATTTTCTGCAAACCAAGAAAGATTAATTGGAGGATATCAAATGAACGAAGAAATGTATCAGCAAGTAGCTAAAATAAAGGTTTTTGGAATTGGTGGGGCAGGATGCAATGCCATCAATCGCATGGTTGATGAGGGTTTGCAAGGTGTGGACTTTTATGTTTGCAATACGGATGTTCAAGTGTTGAATGTATCCATGGTGAAAAACAAACTAATTCTTGGTAAAGAAACAACAAAAGGGTTGGGTGCTGGTGCTAATCCAGAAGTAGGTAAAAAAGCGGCCCTTGAAAGTGAAGCGGAAATACGTGAAGCAATGGAAGGTGCTGATATGGTCTTTCTTACCGCTGGACTTGGTGGTGGAACAGGTACTGGCGCAACACCTTTGTTTGCAAAAGTTGCAAAGGATTTGGGTGCCTTAACCGTTGGGATTGTAACGAAACCATTTAGTTTTGAAGGTCGTAAACGGATGGAACAAGCACTCAATGGATTAGAAGAACTCAAAGAATACGTTGATTCACTCATTATAGTATCAAATAATCAAGTGCTTGAAGTGATTGGTAGAATACCATTTATCGAAGCATTTAAAGAAGCTGATAATGTGTTAAGACAGGGAGTTCAAACAATAACTGACTTAATTGCAGTACCGGCGTTGATTAACCTTGACTTTGCAGATGTAAAAGCTGTGATGAAAAATCAAGGATCAGCTTTAATTGGTATCGGTATGGCAGAAGGTGAAACAAAGGCGCAAGAAGCAGCACAAAAAGCCATTACATCGCCTTTGCTTGAAGCACAAATTAAAGGAGCTGCCAACGCCATTGTCAATGTGACAGGCGGCACTAGCATTACTTTATATGATGCAGATGAAGCTGTTGAATATATTCGACAAGCAGCAGGGAATGATGTGGATATTATCTTTGGTGTTGCTATCAATGAGCAAATTGGTGATGCTATTATTGTCACAGTTATTGCAACAGGGTTTGATTTACCAAATAACACCCCACTAAAAACCTCTATGCAGCAATCAAAACCATTCACACCTAATCAGCCAACCATAAACGATGTAGAAGAAGAAGATAGTGATATCCCAGGATTCTTTAAAAGCAGATAAAGAGCAGCAATGCTCTTTTTTGTTGGCTTTCTTTTTTGTTGCATATGTTTTGAGTTATTAAGGTATCCTTGGTAGAATGTTCTTGTGATTAAATTATGAAACTATTTTACTTAAAATATACTGTGTTTGAATCCAGTTATCGTTGCGATCTTGTTCGGAAGCGTTTGATTCGATTTATGGAAACAAATAAACCACAAGCGATTGTCATCAGTGGTTTATTACCAGATCAGATTAAAGCACTCGATGAATTTTCGGCACGAGTTGGTTTGGATGATATCACACTTGTGTATCAGCCAGGTGAGTATATTATTTCGCAATACCGTTTGTTGACTTCCAAGACTCACTTGTTGATCGATAAGCATGTAATTACACCCATGGAAGGGTGTTTGGCAATGATTGAATTAGAGCCATTTAAACTTGATTATATTGTACTAGATATCTTCGCAGATGAGTCCTTCTCACAATATCATGGCGAATTAGATGACCGTCATTTAGAAGAATTATCACAACTATTAACGAAAAAGTTATAGAATACACCTTCAAGGTGTATTTTTTTGTCATAATTATTAAGTAAATCAATATAATTAATAAATTAATTAAAATAATTAATATATATATTGACATAATTAATG
>CAYGIY010000122.1:0-3898 GCA_964350055.1 uncultured Erysipelothrix sp. | reverse complement strand
CTCCTAAGCATTAGAATTATACCATTTTAAGACCAACCTGACAACGAATTCCCTTTTGAATGTTTAATTTTTCACAAAATAAACATGAAAAAATTCGCCATTTTTTAAGCGAATCTTCTCGTTGTTATGTTTTTTTAAAGCATGTCGTAAATTTCTATGTATTCTTTGGCAGATTTTTCCCAACTAACATCTTTATTCATAGCATTAACCTTCATTTTACTGTATTCTTTTGGATGCAAATAATACAAGAAGGTAGCTAACCGTAAGATATGATAAAAGTCATCACTATTAAAGTTCTTAAAGGTAAATCCCGTGCCTATATTTTCATATTGATTATAAGGAACTACTGTATCTTTTAATCCACCTGTTTCTCTAACTAATGGCAATGTTCCATAACGCATGGCAATCAATTGAGAAATCCCACACGGTTCAAATAATGAAGGCATTAAGAAACAATCTGCACCAGCATAAATACGATGCGCTAAATCTTCATTGTAACCACCATAATAGACCATGCGGCGATGATATTTATCCTCAAAGTATCGTAAGCTTGACTCCATTGAACTCTCACCACTGCCTAATACAACTAATTGCAAATCAAGCCCCATCACATCTGCCATGCGATCTAGAATCAAATGCAACCCTTTTTGCCAAGTTAAACGCGAGACCATTCCTACCATAAATATATCTTTACTTTGCCTTAAACCTAATTCTTTTTGAAGAGCTACTTTGTTTTTCACCTTGTCTTTAACTGTTTTACTATCATAGTTTTGCACAAGAGATTGATCTGTCGCAGGATTCCACATCTCAATATCAATGCCATTTAGAATACCTTTAAGATCAAATTGTCTAAATCTTAAAACATCTTCCATTTTTTCACCAAATGCTGGTGTTAATATTTCATCTGCATAAGATGGTGATACAGTGGTAACTTTATGTGCATATAATATCCCTGCTTTCATGTAAGATATGCCATCATGAAAACGCAACGAACCATCAGCAATCACCCCATGATCTAAACCTAAGCAACTAAACGCTACTTCATTTGGAAACAACCCTTGATAAGCAAGATTATGAATCGTATAGACATGCTTGATTGCTTGATATTTACTATGTCTTTTATAATACACCCTAGATAATATGGGTATGACACCTGTGTGCCAGTCGTGCGAGTGCAGAATATCTGGGAAATCATCACATTGCTCAAACATTTTCAAAACCGCATGACTAAAAAATGCAAATCGTTCCCCGTCATCAGGATACCCATACAAACCATCTCGTTCAAAATACCCTTGATGCTGAACAAACATGTACTCAATACCTTCATGCTCTAACTTAAAAACAGTTGCTTCTGTGTTAATCACTCCAACTTTGACGTTGTAGTGACATACTTTACTCATTTTTGGTAGCCATTTTTCAACCACAGTCTTAAACATAGGTAAAATGACTTTCACATGTACGCCTTGTTTAACTAATGCACTTGGCAATGAGCCAACAACATCAGCCAGTCCACCACTTTTTATAAATGGCAGTCCTTCAGTCGCAACAAAATATACTTTCTTCATAATATCACTACTCCTTATATGCGATCGTATCGCTTAACATATACCGGAGAATTCAATGTACCTTTTAACTCATTCACTTTTTCAATAATTGCATTTTTATCAACAATGACATGGTCAATGTGTATTCCTTTACTGATTCGTGCACCTGGTAAAACATTCGAGTTAATCACAACTGCACCTTTGTCTATCGTCACACCACGCCCTAATACACTATTAATAACAGTCCCATTCACCTTACATCCATTTGCAATCACCGAATTAGAAACCAAAGCATGCTCACCATATAATACAGGTGGAGAATCACTTGTTCGCGTTAATATTGGCCAATTAGGATTAAACAGATGCTTTGATATATCATATGATGTCAATTCAAGATTTGCTTTATGATACTCTGCTAATGAATTAATCGGATACACAATCCCACGATGTGAGTACCCTATAATATTGACATTTTCAAGTTCATCTTTAAGAATATTATTAAACCAATACAACGAGCTTGTCTTAAATCCTTGTTCACACAACTTAATGAACAAACTCTTTTTCATAACATACGTTTCCAAAGAAATGTTTCTTGTCTTGTATTTCCCAAGGTTTTTGCTCATGCCTGTTATTCTTTTGTCTTTATTTAGTTTTAGCGTATCACAACCAAAGAATGATGAATTTGCATTGTTCACTGATTTGTAGACAAGCGTAATATCAGCACCAGTTTTCTCATGCTGTGCAAACACCTCAGAAAAATTAATCGTATAGACCATATAGCTAGATGCTAAAATAACATATTCTTGATTTGCTTCTTCAATGAATTGTCGATTTGCTAAAAATGCACGGATATCAGTATTATATGCTTCTGATTGTAGTGTTTCTTCACCATGATGGACTCTTAATTTTCCATGTTTAGAGTTTATATTAAACGAACGCCCTGAACCCAGATGCTCATACACTGATCTTGGTTTGTTTTTAACATAAACTTGAATATGAGATACTCCTGAGTTTGACAAATTACTCATCATAAAATCAATCAATCGATACCGTCCTAAAAAAGTCAATGATGGAATCGGACGATACTCACCTAATCCAGCAACATCAACTGTTGCATCTTCAAATTTAATTATTCCTAATGTGTTAAACATGTCCGTTCCTCCTATTGGTTTTTATAAATAAGCGGGATATCTTGGCCTTGTCTACTTTTTATGACTGATTTAGGACTAATTGTTAAATCAGGGGCAATTAATACACGGTTAATTTGAGCTTCTTCACCAATAATTGTATTTGGCATAATCACTGAATTTTTAACCACCGCTCCTTTTTTTATGATAACATTCGTAAATAGTACAGAATTTTCAACATGGCCATCTATCACACATCCTTGATTTACGATACTTGATTTAACAAATCCATGTTCTTGAATACTTTGTGGAAATGTTGCGACATCTTCTGTGTAAATTTTCCATTTACTGTCCATCAAGTCAAGCTTATTTCGCTCTTTTAATAAATCCATATTTGATTCCCACAAACTATCAATCGTCCCAACATCTTTCCAATATCCTTTAAAGCGATAAGCAAAAAGTTTTTTATTGTCTTTTAAAAGTGTTGGAATGATATTTTTACCAAAATCGTGATCTGATTCATCATTCTTAGCATCAGCAACTAACATTTTTCTTAATAACTTCCAATTAAAAATGTAAACACCCATTGAAGCCAGGTTGTTCTTTGGCTGTTTTGGTTTTTCTTCAAACTCATAAATGCGATCATTCTCATCCGTGTTCATGATTCCAAAACGTGTCGCCTCTTTTAGTGTAACTTCTAATACGGCAAGTGTTGCATCAGCCTCATTCTTTTTGTGGTATTCTAACATTTTTGAGTAATCCATTTTATAAATGTGGTCACCTGAAAGCACCAACACATATTCAGGATTATACTGATCAACAAAATCAATGTTTTGGCTAATGGCATCAGCAGTTCCGCGATATAGCCCAAATCCTTCTGATTTCTCACGAGGTGGTAGTACAAACACCCCACTGTTTTTGGCATCCAAACCCCATTTTTCATCTTGTGCAACATATGAGTTTAATAGTACTGACTCATACTGAGTGAGCACTCCAACCACTTGAATACCTGAATTTGCACAATTACTTAGTGGGAAATCGATAATTCGATATTTCCCACCAAAAAAGACTGCTGGTTTTGCTACTTTGTCTGTTAGCTCTTGCAACCTTGATCCACGTCCACCTGCAAGAATCATTGCTAACATATTATTCTGTTTCATGATGCAAACCCCCTATTTTTTTAGTTAATTTAATTATAACATCGTAATTTACAAAATCATGCTATTT
>CAYGIY010000121.1:0-3905 GCA_964350055.1 uncultured Erysipelothrix sp. | reverse complement strand
CATTGGTTTACTGTTTCGATTAAAAATACAATAATATGAGTGTATGAGTACTACTTGAAAGGAATGATCAATATGAATGGAATCATGCTGCAAGGCTTTGAATGGTATCTAGAAGATCATGGGAATTATTACAATGACATGATTACAAAACTTGATGATTTAAAGGAAATTGGTGTAACAAGTATTTGGTTACCACCGGTGACAAAAGCCACAGGAACTAATGATGTTGGTTATGGCATTTATGATTTGTATGATTTAGGCGAGTTTGATCAAAAGGGTAGTGTAAGAACAAAATACGGTACAAAAGATGAACTGATTGCATTAATTGATGAGGTTCATAAGCGCGACATGGACGTTTATTGTGATGTGGTACTCAATCACAAAGCAGGAGCAGATGAAGAAGAAACATTTCAAGTGATTGAAGTTGATCCAAATAATCGAACAAAAGACATCAGTGATCCATATGATATTCAAGCATGGACAAAATTTACATTTCCAGGTCGTCAAGATAAATATTCAGATTTCAAATGGAATTTTAATCATTTTAATGGGGTCGATTATGACAGTCGTAATGACCGTCATGGCATCTTTCGTATTGTTGGCGAAAACAAAGGTTGGAATTACGGAGTGAGCTCTGATTTTGGTAATTATGATTATTTGATGAACGCCAACATTGATCATGCACATCCAGAAGTAGTCGATGAATTAATACGATGGGTTCATTGGTTTATTGATACTCTAAAGATTGATGGTATTCGTTTAGATGCGATTAAGCACATAGATTACCATTTTATGAGAAGATTTGTCGATGCGATTGCCAAGTCGTATGGTGATGACTTCTATGTCCTTGGCGAATATTGGGACCAAGACACAGCAAAAAAAGAAGAATACTTAAAAGAAACCCAATATAGGATTGACTTATTAGACGCTGGGTTACACTATAATTTTCATCAAGCAAGTGTCAATCCAGACTATGATATTCGTCAATTATTTCAAAATACTTTTATTAGTGAACATCCAACAAAAGCAGTCACATTTGTTGATAATCATGACTCACAACCAAAACAAGCACTAGAATCCTATGTTGAACCTTGGTTTAAACCACATGCTTATGCAAGTATTTTATTACGTAAAGATGGTTATCCTGTGATCTTTTATGGTGATTATTACGGTATCAATGAACCTCAAATAGAACCAAAAAAAGAGATGATTGATAAGTTGAGCATCATTAGAAAAAAATATGCTTATGGTGATGAGGATTTATATCTTGAGTCAGAACACTGCTTTGGGTTTGTGCGGCATGGTAACAATGAAAACCCACATCAGTTGATTACGTTAATGTCAACAAAAGATGACTATTCACTTGCAATGTTTGTTGGAAAAGAACATCAAGGTAAGGTTTATGTTGATGTGTTTGGTGATCATGATGCAAGGGTTGAAATTGATTCTGAGGGTTTTGGAAACTTTCATGTTAGAAGTAAAGGCGTGGCGGTCTATTTAGAAGAAAATACACCTATTTAACCACACAAGCTAGATTCAGTGAGTACTACAAACCAAATAAAAAACGCATCCCGTAGGATGCGTTGTTTTTGATTATCTACTGTAGAACTCAACAACAAGTGCTTCGTTAATTTCAGCGTTTAATTCATTTCTTTCAGGGTAACGAACAAACGTACCTTTTTTTGCTTCTTTATCAAATGTTACAAAATCAACGGTGTTCAATGTTGCTTCAAGTGAATCAGCAATGAGATCAAATCCTTTTGATTTTTCTTTGACTGCAATGGTTTGACCAGGTTTTACTGAGTATGATGGAATATCAACTTTTTTACCATCCACTAAGATATGACCGTGATTAACTAATTGACGAGCAGCTGATCTTGTACGACCAAGACCCATACGATAGACAACATTGTCTAAACGAGCTTCTAATAATGATAAGAAGTCGTGACCGGTAACACCACCTAGTTTAACTGCTTTTAAGTATGTGTTGTAGAACTGACGTTCAGTGACACCATACATAAAACGAATACGTTGTTTTTCTCTTAACTGCAATGCATAGTTGGATAATTTAACCCGACGACTAGGGCCGTGTTGCCCTGGTGGGTATTGACGTTTTTTAAGTTCTTGGTTTGTCTCTAAGATTGAGAAACCTAAACGTCTGGACTTTTTCCAAACTGGTCCTTTTACTCTTGCCATATTTCCTCCTTTATTGTTTTATGGCTATAAAACAATAACAGGGTCCAAATTTCCTTAAGGGGTGTTTATCTAAGGGAGTTCGCCGTTAGCAGTCGGTTACTGACCTTCACCATTTGGTGTGATAAACGCCGTGTATCAAGGCATTGATTTCTGCTATCATTTAATGCTTTACTACAATATCACAATGTGAGTGGTGTGTCAATTTGTTTATCTTATGGTGTTCTTTTATGCTAAAATATAAGCATTGAGGTGAACGTCTATGTGGGATGATATTGTAGTCTTTTTTGCACAACAACAAGTCTTGTTTGTATTAATCGGATTATTTACACTTTTAATGGTGTTACTTTTGATTCGTCGTTGGCAACGTGGCAAGGTTTCAAAACGTTTAGGAGATCTTGAAGTCACTTATAATCAAGCGAAAAGTGTACCACTAACGTTTAAACTAAACAAAGCCATCGCTTTAAGTAAAGCCAATGATTCATTAAATGATGTGATTATTACATCGCAACAGCAGTTTAAAGAGATTGATGAACAATTAAAGCAGATCTCACAGAATTTAGCTGATATTGAAGATGCTATTTTACTTGGACGTTTAAAGCAAGCAGTGTCTTGGGTCGATGATACCAATGAAATGCTTACGATTTGTGCAACAGCTGTCAATGATCTTGATCAACAACTTTCTTCGATATTAGAAGATGAAACACAACAACGTACTGAAATCACGAAATTAAAGGATGAGTTTAGAATCTGCAAAGCGACACTTGCTAATGAAAGTCAATCCTTATCACTGAGTATGCAAGTGTTGAGTGATGAAGTAGTAGCCATTGAAAGTATGTTTACATCTTTTGAGGAATGGATGTTTGCATCCGAGTTTGAAAAGGCAAAAGAAAAAGCGATTGAAATCGAAACAAGCATTCGTACCTTACAAGATCAACTGAAGCATTTGCCGGAATTGATTGCCTTAACAAAAGGTCATCTACCGACTTTAATTGATGAAGTAGCACACTTATATAATCAATTGAAACAACGGGGAGTCCATGTGGATCATTTGGATGTTTCAAGAAATCTCGAATTGATTTCGACAACCTTAAAAGATGATTTATCACAATTACGCAATGGAATTTATCATAAAGTCGAAGATCATTGTAGCGAAAGTCAAAAAAGGTTGCAACAAATAAAAAAGGGTTTAGAACATGAAGGACGAGCATTTGATGAAGCTCATCAGTTAATGACCAGTTTAAAAGAAACCATTAATCAGAACACAATTGATTATGATCATTTACAAAAAGACTTTAATCAATTTGGGTTTAGATATGGTTTAAAACAAGCGCAAGCGATTATTGAAACGACTGAGAAACAACTGATTGATGCTAAGGAAACAGCGGCACGCCTACAAGGACTGCTTAGTGATAATAAAGTGCCAGCAACCACCATTGGTATTTCAATTAAAGAAGCACTTCATGATATGACCAAGCTGCAACAAGTTTTAGTCAGTCAACTAAATCAATTTCAACAAGCAAAAAACGATGAAGCACGGGCTAAAAAACAATTGCTAAAATTACACTTAATCGTCAATGAGATTCAAGTAAAAATTCGTAAACATCGTTTACCTGCCATTTCTGACTCTTATCAAGGGGATTTACATAAATCAAAACAAATGACACAAACCATTCATGCGATTTTAGAAACGAATCCGCTTGATACAAAGC
>CAYGIY010000120.1:0-4000 GCA_964350055.1 uncultured Erysipelothrix sp. | reverse complement strand
AATTTTAGGTCCATCCGGTTGTGGTAAAACAACATTACTAAATCTTATTGGTGGATTAGATCAGATGGATAGTGGAGATTTGATTGTTGATGGGGTTTCTACTGAGAAGTATAAAGATTCTGATTGGGACCGTTATCGCAATGATGCAGTTGGTTTTGTCTTTCAATCGTACAATCTTATTTCACACCTCAGTGTATTAGACAATGTCACTATGGCATTAACATTAACTGGTGTAGATAAAAAAAGTAGAACAGAAAAAGCAAAAAAAGTGCTCAAAGAAGTTGGTTTAGCTGACCAAGTTAATAAAAAACCAAATCAACTTTCAAATGGTCAAATGCAACGTGTCGCTATTGCACGTGCCTTAGTCAATGATCCAAAAATTCTTTTAGCTGATGAACCAACCGGAGCACTAGATACTGAAACATCTACTTCTATTATGGATTTAATCCAGTCTCTTTCATCAGAACGTTTAGTGATCATGGTCACTCATAACCCGGAAATAGCACAAACTTATTCATCAAGAATTATTAAATTAAGAGATGGTGAAGTGATTTCTGATTCAAGTCCTTACCAATCTGAACTGACATCTACCTCTAGAAAATTTAGAAATGTTTCCATGTCTTTTAATACAGCCTTGTCCTCTTCATTTAAGAATCTTTTAACCAAAAAAGGAAGAACACTGATTACTTCCTTTGCCGGTTCAATAGGAATCGTAGGCATAGCATTAGTGTTAGCTTTATCTTCAGGTATGGAAAGCTTTATCACTCGCATTGAAAGTGATACCTTAGCTGGGTTTCCTTTACAACTCAATGAAAATGTATCTTTTAATAATATTTCTGATCGTCCAGCCCAAGTCTTTCAACCCACTGAAATCTCAACATCTGAGCAAGGAACTGTAGTTGACAATTCAAGTGAAACAATTACTTATACTAATTTACTAAATGATGATGCCCTGCGTATGATAGATTCTATTGATCCTTCCTTAATTAACTCCATTACTTATCAAAGAGGCTTACAATTAAATGTCGCAACAATAGTTAATGATAATCCAGTTTACGCTGATACCTCCATCATTACTGGTGATAGTCCACTTGCATCTAATCAATCGCTGTTTTATGAAATACCCACTGATCAAACATTTGTTTTATCCCTATATGACTTAGTTGCAGGTACTTATCCAACTCAACCAAACGAAGCCATCTTTGTCATTGATGTTGATTCAACAGTTGACCAAAACATTGTCAATGCATTACATCTAAATATAAGTAATCCTTTTGAGTTTACACAACTGCTTGATCATAAATTCACCTTTGTTGCTCATGATGTACTTTATCAAGTTGATGATACTGGTGTTTTAACTAATACCCTTACTAATGACTTGCTTGTAGATACTCGCAATCAATCAATTGAAATAGTAGGCGTGTTACGTCTAAAAGAAGATGCAAGTTCATCCTTTTTACAAGTTGGTGTTGGTACATTATCAGCGTTTAACCAAGCATATTTTGAACAAGCACAAAACTCGCAAATTGCTCAATATCAATTAAATGAAACCGAAATTAACGTTCTAACTAATCAACCATTTAATTCGTTTAACACTTATGACAAAGCATTAACCACTTTAGGAGCAGATTTAACACCAAACTTGATTCTTATTTATCCAAAAGACTTTGAGAGTAAAACATTGATTAAAGAAGCCTTTAGCACCTATAATGAAAGTGTTAGTGAAGATTCTCAATTAATTGTCTCTGATGTTGCCGAATCATTGTCAACCACGATCTCTTCTTTAATAAGTACAATCACACTTATCCTATCGGCTTTTGCTGGAATTTCCTTAGTGGTCTCTTCCATTATGATTGGAATAATTACTTATGTCAGTGTAATTGAACGCACAAAAGAAATTGGTATTATGCGCTCTTTAGGAGCACGTAAAAAAGATATCGCACGCATCTTTAATGCCGAAGCACTGATTATTGGTTTAATTGCAGGAGTTATAGGCATTGGCCTTAGCTATGCGCTACTAATTGGGGTGGATGTTTTCATTGAATCCTTCTTAGGTATTGCTTCATTTACTTCACTATCATTTATAAATGCCGGATTACTAATTACTTTAAGTTCTATTCTTACCCTATTTGCTGGATTGTTTCCTAGTCAATTAGCCGCAAAACAAGATCCAGTCGTTGCATTACGCACTGAATAAGGAGCAAAACATGATTCTAATCGTAGAAGATGATATAACATTAGCTACAACGCTCGCAAACTTCTTACATTCACAACATTTAGAAAATATTGTGGCTAGTGATGGAATAAAGGCTTTAGAGATTATAAAGTCTTATACCATTACTGGTATGATTGTGGATATGATGATGCCTAATATGGATGGATTAACTTTATTGCAGCACATCAAAAATATGAATCCCCAGCCTTTTATTATCATGTCTACAGCTTTAGGATCTTTAGAGGATAAAACCAAAGCTTTTGAATTAGGAGTAGACGACTATTTAGTAAAACCTTATCATTTTAAAGAGCTTGGATTTCGCATTCAAGCATTGCTCAAACGTTCTGCTATTGATATGCGCCATCAATTAGTATTTCAACACACATTTCTTGATGAGACACAATTACTATGTAAGGTGGCTAATCAATCCATTGCATTAAGTAAAAAGGAATTTCAAGTGTTGTTTCATTTACTCAAATATCCAAACATCATTTTCACTCGCCAACAACTATTAGATCGGATTTGGGGAGAAGAAAACGAGTCTTTTGATCGTACGGTTGATACCCACATTAAATCTATACGGGAAAAAGTAACGAGCCTTGATTTTGAAATCATTACAGTTCGAGGGTTAGGTTATAAAGGAGTTCTGTTATGAAAAAATTGAATTTGAAATTAGCTTTAGCTGTTATGGTTAGTTTATTTATTGCAACGTTGATCCCACGTGCATTTGTACGATCTTTTAACATGAGCGTACCCAAAGAGTTTGTTGATTCACCTGTTGTTTTAATAGGTGGATTAGTTAGTGCATTTTTAGCACTAAGTTTATTTGTTATCTTATCAAATGTAATCTTTTTAAAACGAATCAAACTTTTGCAAGATTCTACCCAACTTGTAAAAAATGGTGTGTATGATCAATTAATTCAAACTAAGGGGAATGATGAACTGTCTGCTTTGATTCACACCTTCAATGATATGCAACAAGCCCTTTCCTCCAATCAGTATTTAAATCGTGAGTTTGTGCGCAATATGTCTCATCAATTTAAAACACCATTGACTGTGATGTCGAGCCTTATCCAAACACTAGATGATAAAGAAAAAGTAAAAGAGCCTTTATTAAACGAGATTGATCAACTTTCTTCACTAACATCAACATTGCTAACTTTATCTAAAGTTGATTCTCTTGAACATATTGCTTTTAAACCTTGCAATGCAAGTGAACTGATACGACGTCAAATCATTTCTAAACAACCTCTTTGGGAAGCAAAAGGATGTGAATGGCAAATTAGTGAACAAGATTGTGTCATCCAAACTTATGAGCCTTATTTATATGAAATGGTGTCAAATCTTTTGGATAATATGATTCACTATGCATACAATCAAACCATGTTAAAAGTATCCTTAAAGAAGTATCCTAACTCCGTAGAAATGCGTTTTAGTAATCATGGACCAGCTTTGAGTGATGAAGAAAAACTTCATGTCTTTGATTTGTTTTATATTGGAGATCAGTCAACTGGAAGTGGCGTAGGATTAAATCTTGTTAAGAGTATCTTAGAGCGTTTAAATGGAAATATTCATATTGAATCAGATGAAAATGAAACTACATTTATTATTACCCTTGCACAAGTATAATAATGACAGAAACTGCTGTGTTTTGTTTAAATCATCATTTCACCTTTATAAAGAACCTCGTAATCCCTAGTCCAAATTACGGGGTTCAGCACATCTCTTTTCTAGGTAAGGAACTTCTTTTAAAAACCGTGGTTCAACAATAATGCAAACAAATAC
>CAYGIY010000119.1:0-4029 GCA_964350055.1 uncultured Erysipelothrix sp. | reverse complement strand
TCTAGAAAGAATATTATCAATATAGACCTTATATTGATAATACGAGAACACAATGTTTGATAAAAAGACGTATGCTAATGGACAGAAAACCTATGATTTCAATGATGATGTTCTCACGATATATTTTAAAAACGGGCAAATAAAAGCGACAGGAAAGCATGTCGATAATATGATGCAAGGGCAGTGGCTGTTTTACCGTGAGAGTGGGTTACTTTGGCAAGTTGGTCATCTAGTAGAAAATCTCAAGCATGGGCGATGGGTTCGCTATGATTTAAATGGTGAAATTGAATACGATGAAACATTTATAGAAGGAAAGCAAATAAAGAAATAGGTTGAGATTTGTTTTTCTAAAATAAACATATAAGGAAGGAAAGTTTATGATCAAAACGCAAGACATGCTCAATCGATTAGGTTTCATCGTCTTTTTCTTTGCTTTGATTGCAGCATTAGTCGGTGTATTCTACCAACAAGAAATTGATGTGAGTAGATGGACTAATGTGTTTAATCAAGAAGTGTTGCTTTATCAAAAAGGGATTTATGCTTATGATTCCATTATGATTGGTGCTGCAAGTAGGGGTACGGATATCGTTTTATTGACTATTGGCTTACCTTTGCTACTATTCACTTTGTTTTTGCAAAAAACAAGTAAGAGTTATAAGGAGTTGCTTCTAGTTGGAATATTCTCTTATTTTGTTTATTTATATGGTACTTTCACATTGAGTATTGTTTTTAATCAAATGTTTCTTGTTTATGTCGTCATATTTGGTTGCAGTTTTTATGGATTTGTCTATGGGGTAATCAAATGCTTAAATGACTATCAAGTAAGCATCAACAAGAAAACACGTTGGATTGGGTGGCTGCTTATTATCATTGGCGTTATGTCTGCGATGTTATGGCTACTTGAGCCCATCATGGCAATCACACAAAATCAACCGCACTACTTAGCTGGATATCCAACACTATTCACCCATGGTCTCGATTTGGCCATTATTATTCCTGCATCCATTGTTTCTGGCATCTATGTATTGAAATCATCGGATAAAGGATTGGTTTTAGCAGTGCCAATTTTAGCTATTATGATTATGCTGTTTCCAAATTTAATTATCATGACAATGTTGCAAATCAGTGCAGGACTAATGTTTACTATTGCTGAGTTAATGGGGATGGTTGTCTCATTTTTAATCATGGGTGTGTTTTCGCTTGCTGCTGTTATTCAAGTATTTCAACATATCAAACCTAAACATTATGATTAGCAACAGTTTATCAAAGAAAAACATAAACATCGAACGTTTACAGTCAAATGTCTCTTTGTTGATGTGTCCACTTTGTCAGTCTTCAATCATAGTCAATGATCAAGGACTAACCTGTACTTCAGATCATCATTTCGATATTTCAAAAAAGGGTTATGTGAACTTCTTGCAAAGGAAAGGTGATCAGGATTACAATCAAACACTTTATAAAGCACGCAAAAATATGATACACCTTGGTCTTTTTGATGGTATCATTGAAACTATCAAACACATTGTTGATGATGAGCTTACGGCGAAGCCATCAATCGCTATACTTGATGCAGGGTGTGGTGATGGGTCGTTATTGAGTAAACTTATCAATAGTCTTATGTGCAAACAGGTTCATGTTTTTGGAATAGATTTGTCTAAGGATGCAATATCGCTAGCGACCAGTAATGAATCAGCAATTAGTTGGATGATTGCTGATTTAGCAAAACTTCCAATTAAGCCAAAGGCCATGGATGCCATCATCAATATTCTTTCACCAGCAAACTATCAACAATTTAGACGTGTGCTTAAGGATGATGGTCTATGCATAAAAGTTATTCCTAATACGAACCATTTCAAGCAGTTACGTGAGCACTACCAGATACAAAATCTCAATGAAAACCATGCCACTAAGGCGATTAATCACTTCAAGAATAACATGCATTTATTTAAGGAAATCAAGATCGAATATGATTTCAAATTAAACGATGAGCAACAAGACTTGATTCAAGCGATGTCACCAATGTCAAAGCATGGACAAGCTAATAACAAAAAACCATTAACACACATTACAATTGATGTTGTGGTGTGTGTAGGACACCTATGAGGTAAGAAAAATGAAAAATATATTTAAGTATTTACACAAGCCAGAACCATTTGAACCATCATCAGAAAATATGTGGAATCATGACTATATTTCTAGACAAATGCTGGAAGCACACTTAAACCCAGATTCTGATGGTGCAAGTCGTAGTCATGCTTTTATCGATCAATCTGTTGAATGGATTGATTCACAACTAACACACACCCCATCTAAAATTTTGGATTTAGGTTGTGGTCCTGGACTTTACACATCACGTTTAAGTCGGAAAGGACACCATGTGACTGGGATTGATTTTTCAAAGCGATCCATTGAATATGCTCAACAGCAAGCATCACAACAACAACAAAACATTACCTATCGATACGATAACTACTTATATTTAGATGATAAAGAAGCATATGATGCTATCATCATGATTTATTATGATTTTTGCGTACTTTCTGTTGAAAACCAGAAACTATTATTGGATCGTGTGTTTCAAGCGTTAAAACCAAACGGTCGATTTATATTTGATGTTGTTTCGCATCAGCAAAACGCCAATAAGCCTGAATTCAGATCATGGGATTTTGTCGAACAAGAAGGTTTCTTTCGTGATGAACCTTACTTATATTTAAAAGCATTTTACCGCTATGATGAGAGTCATTTAGTATGTGATCAACACATCATCATGACTGACAATGAACAGGTGTGTTACCACGTATGGGAAATGACATTTGATCTGGATATACTAAAAAACCTCATACAAGAAGCAGGATTTAAAACGATTGATTTTTTTAATGATGTAATTGGAACAGCGTACTCACCTAATACTAAGTCAATAGCAAGTGTTGTAAGTAAGTGACACGATGCTAGGCAAAATTGAAACAGTGGATGAGTATATCGAACAATTTCAAGGAGAACTCAAAGACCGCCTCTTGATTGTAAGAAGTCTAATAAAATCAAACTTACCTCTAGCACACGAGAAGATGAGCTATGGCATGCCAACATATGCTTATCATGGTAATTTGATTCATTTTGCTATGTTTAATCATCATTTAGGAGTCTATCCTGGCCCAGATGTGATTGAACACCTAAAGCATTATTTACAAAGTTACATGCACTCAAAAGGTGCGATTCAATTCCAAAACAAGCAACCACTACCCCTTGATTTGCTTATAAAAATCATAGAGTGTAGTATGAAGATGCGATCTAAATACATTATAAAAACTGATTAAAATCAATCTGTTTTGCTTTTTCATAACCAATGCGATAGATTTCATCCGCTTTTTGAGCGTCCATCAAATGATAATCTGAAAGATGATCAAGTTCAATAAAAAGTGAACAGGCATTTTTTTCAGCCTCATTGTATGATTTGATTCCTAGTTGGAATGTTCGCGTTGCGATCTCTTGCATACCTTTTATTTGATTGAGTTTACCAACGGGCATAATATCGACAGCGATGATCTCATCACAAATCTCAATTAAAGGTTGTATTGGCACGTTGTTTTTTAAGCCACCATCAACATAGATATTACCATTAATTTTTACTGGCGAGAATAGTACTGGAATTGAAGAGGATGCTTGTACTGAAAGTGATAATGGACCATCATTTAAGTATTCAACTTCACCCGTTAAAAAATTGGTTACTGTGACAAAAAAAGGTAGTTTCAATTGGTCAAATGTAGCTGGTATGTGCTTTTCTAGTTGTTCTTTAAGATAAGTAAGAGAAAAGAATCCTTCGGTTGGAAGATTTATCTTTACAAAGTCTGTTAGTTTATTATTTTTCATGATTTTAAATATTTCATCTGCTTGATAACCCGATGCTAACAAACTTCCTATAATCGATCCAGCACTGGTTCCAGCAATTGCAGAAATTGTAATATTTGCTTCTTCAAGTGCTTTGATGACACCAATATGAGCGAAACCACGTGCCCCACCACCACCTAAAGC
>CAYGIY010000118.1:0-4057 GCA_964350055.1 uncultured Erysipelothrix sp. | reverse complement strand
GAATAGAGAAGAAGCGATTCATCTTACCCTTGAACAATTAATCAACGATACGAGTTTTGCAACAAAGTAAGGAGTGATGCAAATGCATCGTCAGAAAAGTTTTGCCAATGAGTTCCCTAAATGCTATATTGTGGCAACTCCAATCGGTAATCTAGAAGAAATGACACCACGTGCAATCGCAATTTTAAAGGAAGTGGATGTTATTGCTTGTGAAGATACACGTCACACAGCCAAATTGCTGAAGCATTTTGATATTCATACAAAATGTATTTCGCATCAAAAATTCAATGAACACTCAAGTGTCAAAGGAATACTCATGCTTTTGCATCAAGGGTATAATGTGGCACTTGTTAGTGATGCTGGCTACCCATTGATTGCTGATCCAGGGCATGTACTGGTTCAAAACATAATCCAACATGGTTATAACGTTATTCCTGTAAGCGGGAGTAGTGCATTACTAAATGCGCTTGTAGCATCAGGAGTCGTGACGCACCCTTTTTATTTTCATGGTTTTTTGCCGTCAAATCAGAAAGAATTAAAAGGATTACTGACAAGAATTCGTCATTATCAAGCCACTTTAGTCTTCTATGAAGCACCTCATCGAATTGAGAAGACGCTAAAAATCTGTTTAGAATTACTAGGCGATCGAAAAGCTTGTTTAGCACGGGAAATAACGAAAATACACGAGGAATTTATTCGTGGTTCATTATCTGATATTATCAAAGAGGTCTCAACGTATAAAGGTGAAATGGTTTTAGTTATCGAGGGAGATGATGGGTTTAAAGTAATGCCAGTAGATTTAAATGAAATTAAAGAATCAATCGAAGAACTAGTGAAAACAGGAATGAGTGCACGTGATGCTATTGCTCTTGTTGCAGTGAAGTCTGGGTTATCAAAAAACAAATGTTATGAAATTTATCATTCAAACATTTGCTGACTTTCTTTACACTTGCAAGGTGCTGTCGTATAATCAAGATATTAAAAAGCGATGAAAAGAAAAGTAGTTATGAAAAAGGTAAAGAGAGTGTGTGGCTGGTGAAAACACATCCTAAAACATAACGAACATGGTCTTGAAGCTGTTTGTTTGATAAGTAAAACAAACCGTTATTCTGCGTTAAAGAAGTAAGTGCACGATTGTGAACTAAGGTGGTACCGCGCTTATGCGTCCTTAGACAGTCGTTTTTTTATTAAAGGGAGATTAATTAAGCTATGAGAAAACCATATTATATTACAACTGCAATAGCATACACATCTGGAAAACCGCATTTAGGAAATGTTTATGAAATTGTATTAGCTGATGCTATTGCAAGGTTTAAACGAGAAGAAGGTTTTGATGTTTACTTTCAAACGGGTACAGATGAACATGGTCAGAAAATTGAAGGTAAAGCAAAAGAGAATAATCAAACACCAAAGGAATTTGTTGATCAAGTAGCAAAACAAATTCAAGATATGTTCGATATGATGAACACATCTTATGATTATTTTATTCGCACAACAGATTCTTATCATGAACTACAAGTACAAAAAATATTTAAAAAATTGTATGACAAAGGTGATATTTATAAAGATATTTATGAAGGATGGTATTGTACGCCGTGTGAATCCTTTTTTACTGATGCTCAAGTCGTTGATGGTAAGTGTCCAGATTGTCATGGTGATGTTCATCGCGAAAAAGAAGAATCATACTTCTTCAAGCTTAGCAAATACCAGGATCGATTAATGGAACATATAGAGAAGCATCCAGAGTTTATTCAACCGCCATCACGCAAAAATGAAATGATCAATAATTTTTTAAAACCAGGTCTTCAGGATCTAGCGGTATCAAGGACCTCGTTTAAATGGGGAATTCCGGTTGATTTTGATCCGAATCATGTTGTTTATGTGTGGATTGATGCACTCAGCAACTACATAACGGGTCTAGGGTATGATGTTGATGGTAATCATCAAGAACTCTTTTTAAAGTATTGGCCAGCGGATGTTCATTTAATTGGAAAAGACATATTAAGATTTCATACACTATATTGGCCAATCATGTTAATGGCTTTAGATGTTGAATTACCCAAACAAGTATTTGGACATCCTTGGTTACTCATTGGAGAAGGAAAAATGAGTAAATCAAAAGGTAATGTCATGTATGCAGATCACTTAGTTGAATTATTTGGTGTTGATGCAATGAGATACATAATGTTGCGTGAAATGCCTTTTGCACAAGATGGGAATGTAACACTAAATTCAATGATAGAACGCATAAATTCTGATTTAGTCAATACATTGGGTAATTTAGTGAATCGTACTTGGGCTATGTCAATGAAATACTTCGATGGGAACACGTGTGAACCGTTACAAGTTGAAACGATAGATCAAGAACTTATCAATCAAGCCAAATCATGCCATCCAACCATAATTATGCAAATGGAGAACCTAAGAGTTGCAGATGCATTGGAAACAATCATATCGCTTTGTAAAAGAGCAAATAAATACATAGATGAAACCACACCTTGGGCACTTGCAAAAGATGAAGCCAACCACCCTAGATTACAAACAGTACTCTATCACTTATTGGAAACCATTCGTATTTGTGGGGTTGCTTTAAATGCGTTTATCCCTGAAACATCAGAGAAGATTACGAAAATATTAAATACAAGCAATAAAGAATTGATGAAAGAACCTGTATTTGGGCTTTTAGAAATAAACCATAGCTTACATCACGAAAACATCATTCTGTTTGATCGAATCAATGCAAAAGAGGCAAGTGAACAGTATGAGATAATTGTAAATCCAAAAGTTGAAGAAGAAGTGAGTTACGCAACAATCGATGATTTTTCTAAATTAACACTAAAAGTTGGGGAAGTGTTAGAGTGCAAGAAACATCCAAATGCAAATAAACTACTTGTTTCTTTGATAGATTGTCAAGATAAAATCCATCAAGTTGTGAGTGGGGTAGCTGATTTTATAAGTCCAGAAGCAATGGTTGGAAAGAAAGTTGTCGTAATCACAAATTTACAACCGATAAAGATTAGAGATGTACTTTCAGAGGGAATGCTACTTGTTGCAGAGAACAAAAAGCAACAAGAAGTAATCGAAATTAAAAATTTACCTAAAGGAAGCATTGTGCGATAATAGCATCGTACAGAGTTTTTTTAGGAGTATACATGGAGCAAATTAAACGATTTTTACAAATCAGAATATGGATAACCTGCATAATCTTCACTTTAGTTGTCGTACTTGGATTTTCGATTATTCAAGAAGGTTGGCATCTTTTGGTTGCTCAAACCATTGAAACATTTGAAGAATTAGACGATTTAGAAAACAACAACTCAAAATATAGTTATTTCACGCCAAATGAATTGATTTATACTGAAATAGATATCCTTTTAGACCATACACTTTCTACTACTCGTTATAACGGGTATGTCGCTGTGTTGGATGACAAATATTTTTTAGTTTTTCGACAAGACAATATTGATAATAAATCAAAAATGATTCTTATTTCATCATTTTTCTCTGAAGATAACAACCTATTGTTTAAAACAAACGTTTTTGATCAAATTATGGAGCAAGAGGGATTATCATTACAGGAAATTACTACAGTTTTTTATCCAAATGTTCTTGTTGATGTAAGAGGACGAGTTAGATCTGATTTTCCAATTGTGATTTTCTGGTTGCTGCTAGTGAGCTTACTCGCATTCGTATTCACCTATTTAATCAATGACTATGTTTTGCTCATGAGAAATAAAGGGAAATATAAATACTTTGGTAAAGGTAAGACGCTATTTGTTTCAAATAAATTGGTTCTCACTTCTAAAGCATTATATGTTTTAAAGAAACATATTAAAGTATTACCAATCGATTCAATCAGAGAGTATCGAGTTGATCAAGAATCACTCAAACTGTATTTTGAAAATGTAAAACTTGATATTAAGGCTTCATGTGCAACCATTTCGAGCTTTAAAAAAGTATTATTCCCAGAGATATTGAATTATGATCATGATACAAGTTAATCAAGAAAAAATTGTGTCTTATTAGATATCGCTTATTTGTTTGTAGTTGTTGAATC
>CAYGIY010000117.1:0-4132 GCA_964350055.1 uncultured Erysipelothrix sp. | reverse complement strand
AACTGCTACTTCTTGATACGTTATACCAAGTCCTTTGAATTCTTCTAATAAACTAATTAAATCATTCTTTTTTTCTTGCTTAACTAAAGCAAGTGAGTCTTGTAATGGACTAATGAATGATCCCTTCCCAGTGTGTGAGTAAATATATCCCAACCGTTCTAACTCTTGATATGCTTTTTGAACTGTGTTTGGGTTTACTCCTAAGTCATTTGCTAATTGCCTAACTGCGGGGAGTTGTTGTTCGGGCTTGAAAAGCCCTAATGCAATGAAGCTGATAACTTGACTTTGGATTTGCTCGTAGATGGGAATTTTTGTCTTATAGTCGAGTACGAACATAATGTGTCCTCCAATTGTACTAATTACACTAATACAATAAACCCAATTAATACAGTTGTCAAGAAAATTAATTCAGTCGTAGTATTAAAATGTTTTAGTGTTTGAGTTGATTGTGCTAAAATAACAACACAAGGAGCGATAACATGTATGATGTCATTGTAGTTGGGGCAGGCCATGCTGGTGTTGAAGCAGCACTTGCTAGTGCAAGAATGAATAAAAAAACAGCACTTTGTACGCTGATTATTGATAAAATTGCCATGATGCCATGTAATCCATCAATTGGGGGTCCAGCAAAAGGGATCGTTGTACGAGAGATTGATGCTCTTGGTGGACAAATGGGAATCACTGCTGATTTAACAGCGCTTCAGTTTAAGTTATTAAACACAAACAAAGGACCAGGGGTTCGTAGTTTACGTGTGCAATCTGATAAACTTGAATATAGTGAAAAGATGCGAGATGTGTGCTTAAAACAAGAAAATCTCGATGTATTACAAGTCATGGTGCATCGTTTACTTGTAAAAGATAACGAAGTTCATGGCATTTTGCTTAGTGATGATACTAAGATTCACGCAAAAAAAGTAATATTAACAACAGGTACATATATGAGTTCTAAGATTATGATTTCAGATCAAGTAAGAGCATCAGGACCTGATAATCAACCAACAACAACGACACTATCATCACATTTAAGAGAACTTGGATTTACAACACTAAGATTAAAGACAGGGACACCTCCACGTATTAAAACAGAATCAATTGATTTTTCAAAAACAACAATTCAACCGGGAGATGATGATCGTTTTTTCTTTAGTTCAACGACAAAAATAGGAGATACTATCTCACAACAATATCCTTGTTATCTGACATACACAAATCAACAGACACATGACATCATTGGATTAAACTTGCATCGTTCAAGTATGTATTCTGGTGTTGTAGAAGGTGTTGGCCCACGATATTGTCCATCAATTGAAGACAAAGTTGTGCGTTTTGCAGATAAAGAAAGACATCAAATATTCTTAGAACCTCAATCAGCACGTTTAGACACAACCTATGTACAAGGATTTTCAACATCATTACCAATCGAAGTACAAGAACGTATGATTAAAACAATTCCTGGTTTAGAAAACTGTGTCATCACTGAACATGCTTATGCGATAGAATATGATGCAATTGAACCTAAACAACTCTATCCAACACTTGAAACAAGAACAGTAAAAGGATTGTATTGTGCTGGACAGATAATTGGAACATCTGGGTATGAAGAAGCTGCTGGGCTTGGGTTAATGGCCGGAATCAATGCAGTTTTAGCATTAGAGCATAAAGAACCACTCATATTGAAACGAGATCAAGCATATATTGGCGTCATGATTGATGATTTGATAACAAAAGGTACAAAGGAACCATACCGACTATTAACATCACGTGCAGAGTATCGCTTGTTATTGCGTCATGATAATGCAGAAGTTCGTTTAAGTGAACTTGGGTATTATATTGGTCTTTTATCAAAAGATCGGTACAATATTTTCTTAGATAAACAAGAGCAGAAAGCAAAATTAGTGGCTGTCTTAAATAAAACTCGGATTACTAGCAACAGTCCGATTGCCAATGTTATCGTTACCCATGGCTACCCAAATCTTCAAGAAGGAATCAAATTAATCGAAGTTCTTAAACGACCAAATATTCACTTAATTGATCTAATGGAATATATAGACTGTGATGTTGACTTAGATTGTATCAATCAGGTGGAAATTGAAGTGAAATATGCAGGATATATTGTAAAAGCTAAAAGAGAAGCAGACAAGATGAAAGTCCTTCAAACATGGAAGATTCCTGAAGACTTCGATTATGAAAGCATTAAACAACTATCATTAGAAGGCAAACAAAAATTAAAAGACATCAAACCATTGACGATTGATCAAGCTTCTCGTATTTCAGGAGTTAATCCATCTGATATTCAAGTGCTACTTATGGTTTTGACACAGAAGAAGAAAGTGACTGACTCAGTATAAGCAGTCGCTTTTTGCCTTTTTATAAGCAACTAAATTTGATATAATGCGATTGCGGAGGCTTTATGGAATATCAAGTGTTTAATCAACTAGCAAACCAATATGGATTAGAAATAACCAAGCAAGAACATGATGCGTTGATGGAATATGCTAATTTACTCATTGATTATAATAAAAAGGTGAATTTAACAGCCATTGTTGAACTTGATCAAATCTTTATCAAGCATTTTTTAGATAGTTTACTCGTATTAAAACACGTCAATCAAAAGATGGCCATCGCAGATGTTGGTACAGGAGCTGGTTTTCCAGGAATGGTTTTAGCTCTTTTTTTACCAAATAGCACGTTTACACTTATTGAGCCAACTAAAAAAAGAGTTGTATTTTTACATCAAGTTGTAGAGAAATTAAAGCTAAAAAATGTTATAATCATTCAACAGCGAGCTGAAGATTTACAATCATACAAAGAACACTTTGATGTTGTGCTTTCACGTGCTGTTGCACGATTGGATATACTGTTAGAACTTTGTGTTCCTTTGATAAAAGTGAATGGGTTATTCATCGCCTTAAAAGGTGCACAAGGAAAAGATGAAATAACAGTATCTAAAAATGCGTTTAAAGAACTAAATGCTTCAATATTAACAATTGAAGAAATCACTCTAAATATGCAACAAGAGCAAGCAGTAAGGCAAAATATTGTAATAACCAAACACAAACAAACGCCAAGTAAATACCCGCGCATGTACAGTAAAATTAAAAAACAGCCATTATAGGAGAATACAGATGAAAGAAACGATTGATATTGCGATCGACCAAATAAAACCAAATCGTTATCAACCAAGGAAAGAATTTAACACCGATGCACTATTTGAGTTAGCCCAATCAATACGTGAAAATGGATTAATTCAACCAATTGTCGTCAGAGAACAAGAGAACCATTATGAGATTATCGCAGGCGAAAGACGATACCGAGCGATGATTCTTGCAGGTTATACAAGTGTTCCTTGTCTTTTGATGAATACAGACGATAATCAAGTAGCTCAGATGGCACTGATAGAAAATATCCAAAGGGAAAATTTAACATCCATTGAAGAAGCAGATGCTTATGTTCAAATTTTAAAAAATAAAGGATGGACACAAGAAAAATTAGCTCAAACAATGGGAAAATCTCAATCTGCTATTGCAAATAAAATCCGATTATTGCAGCTACCTTCTGAGATTCAACTTGGCGTGATTAATCGAAAAATTAGCGAAAGACATGCACGAGCATTGTTACAAGTCAATCAAGAAAACCGATTAGCAGTCTATAAACAGATTGTCAGTAAAAAATTAAACGTTGCACAAACGGAAGCGTTGGTGCAAAATCAAAGCATAGATAAAGTAAAAAAGAGAAAACCAAAAACCAAAGGAGTCACTAAGCAGGTCCTTATTGCAAAAAACACAATCTTGCAAGCAATAGCAATGATTGAGCGGAGTGGTATCAAAGTTAGAAAAGAAGAAATAGAATCAGATGATGAATATTCAATCATTGTACATCTCAAAAAATAGAAGGAGCGTCCATGGGTAAAGTTATTGCCATAGCTAATCAAAAAGGCGGAGTTGGGAAAACAACAACGAGTGTTAACTTGGCTGCTGGATTAGCATATCTAAAGAAAAAAGTGCTACTTATTGATTTTGATCCACAAGGCAATTCAACTCAAGGAGTCGGTGCTGATCGATCGAGTTTTCAATTAAGTGCATATGATTTATTGTTGCAGGATGTTGACGTATCACAAGTTATAATATCAATC
>CAYGIY010000116.1:0-4168 GCA_964350055.1 uncultured Erysipelothrix sp. | reverse complement strand
CAAAGAAAAAGAGAGTCTTCAAACATGTTTGTTTGTCAACTCTCTGAGAGGATTATAATCCTCTTTTCTTATACAAAAAGAAAATATTGATGTAAAATAGAATCAAAAGAACAGGAACATCTATGAAACACCCGTTCATTAAAATCACACTTTCATGTCTCATGATGTTATTGATGTTACATCAACCAGCAGATTTTAATGCGAGTGAAACGAGTGATGTTTCCTATAAAGTTGCATCATTTGATCAACTTGTTGAAGATGTTGATTATAGTGGACAAGTTTTAAATGTAAAAGTAACACATGACTTTGATTTGCACTTGATTGACCAACACAAAGCGATTATTGGTGTTGAACTGATTAACAGTTTATCTACTATGCCTCATCAATGGGTTAAACTGCAACTAGCATTATCATCAGACTTAAAGAAAGTAATCGCATCTCTTGTTCAATTGGATGGTGTCATCTACATTGAACCTGAATACTTACGTGAACCTGAACTGTTGGTTCCTAATGAAACCACTGATCCCGATATCATTAGCCAATGGTATTTGGATTTTACACACACACTTGCCGCTTGGCAATATGCCTATGATCATCACTTGCCAATTGGTGGATCACCCGATGTGATTGTCGCGGTCATTGATACAGGGATTGATATATTGCATCCTGATTTAATTGATAATATATGGGTGAATCCAAATGAAGTCATGGATCAAACTGATTCAGATGGAAATGGCTACATTGATGATGTTTTTGGTGTGAATCTTATTGGAACATCACGCGATGGTATCATCACCCATGATGATGTGATGGACACACACATCAACGGTCATGGTTCTCATGTCAGTGGCATTATTGGTGCAGTGGCACTTAATGATACAGGCATTGCTGGTTTAGCTTTTCGCGTTAAAATTATGCCAATCAAAGCAACCGATACTAACACCTTTACGTCAACAAATATTGCTTTAGGGATTCAATATGCTATCGATCATGGGGCTCATGTTATAAATATGAGTTTGGGTGGTTCCAACATGTCGCAGTTGGAAGCTGATTTTGTATATGAAGCTTCCAAGTATGCCTTGCTTGTTGCAGCAGCGGGCAACTCCTCTAAAGCAAATCAAGGCAGTGGTGCATTGCCTTTTTATCCAGCGTCGTTGCCATTTGTTCTTGGGGTAATGTCCGCAAGTGAAACACCAAATGCTCAAGGTGATTTCCTATCTGGATTTTCAAATTATGATCGCATTTTTAATTCTCAAGTTGAGTATGAATTGATGGCACCAGGCTATCAGATTTATAGCACCACCAACAAACAAAATTACGGGATGCTTTCTGGTACATCCATGGCTTCACCAATGGTTGCAGCAGTGGCAGCCATGCTATTTAGTATGTACAAAGACGTACAACCACAAGAAGTATTTCATCACTTAGTGCAAACTGCAGATTTAATTCAAGGGAAAACATTACATGATGGTACTGTATTATACTATCGAAGTTTAAATGCTTATCAGGCGATTTCAACGCCACTTTTGCCTTATGTTTCTTTAGAATCATTTGATGTGGCAACCAGTGGTGTTAGTTTAAATGATATTGATGATACCAAGCTCATTGAATTGGTTTTTGATCCTTCTTTTGCTAGCAACCAAAATGTTTCATTTGTATCGGCGAATCATGCGATTGCCAGTGTTGATCAGTTTGGTGTTATCCAAGCACGTGATTATGGTCAAACATCCATTACAATCACATCAAGTGAAAAACCTAGTTTAAACAAATCATTGTCAGTTCTAGTTGGTGTCAATCGTGTGGATTCAGTTAACCTTTTACCAACAAACATCACATTAAAACAACCGGGTGAACGCATTCAACTAAAGTGGGACATCAAACCATACAACGCAGCGAACACTTTGGTCTCATTTACTTCAAGTGAACCAACCATTGTCAGTGTTAATGCTTCAGGTATGATTACTGCTATGAATGAGGGAAACGCAATAATCACTATCAAAAGTGATGTTGATCAAAAAACAGCAACTTCTTTAGTGACGGTTGCCTATCAACCAGTTTTGATTCAACATCAAGTGACCATGCAAACAGAAGGTGTTGGTGGCATTATTTCGGGATATGTTGATGGCAAAAAAATAGCTCTTGATGCAAAAGTCGATGATAATAAAAGTGTTGTCTTTAAAGCACAAGCGCAATCAGGGTATCGTGTTTATCGCTGGCTTGTAAATGGCACACAAGTTCAAATCCGTCATGATCAATATGAGTTAAATATAAAACAAGATAGTCATGTCGTGGTTGAGTTTGTGAAAGTGGGGGATGTTAATTTAGATGGCCAAGTGACAATCTCAGATTTAATTTTATTGCGTCGCTTTTTAGCACAACTTGACCAAGTACATACCAAGGGCACACATGCAGCAGATGTCAATTTTGATCAAGCAGTGACCATTAGTGATTTGATTTTATTGCGTCGCCAATTGGCGGGATTGGAGTAACCATGAACAAACAAGTCGTAAATGGATTGGTGATGATGACAATGCTCGTTTGGTTATTTCAACCAGTGTATGCTAATAACTTCTCAACGACAATCAAAGGGACAACCGCTATTGAACCAAATGAGCAGTTTACAATTACCATTGGCGTCAGTAATGCACCATCAATATTTGGACTAAGCGCAACTTTTGATTATGATAAAGATAAACTTGAAATTGTTAAAACAGAACAATTAAATGGTTTTACAACGACAATCGGTCCAAAAATCATCATTGATAAAGCAACTTCAAATTCAGGTACCTTTGATTTTGTACGTTTAACATTCAAAGCAAAATCAAGCTTTGTACCAAATCAAACAACCACAATATCATTACGTGATGTTATCGCTCCTGATGGATCAAAGGATATACCAGGAACAGATGCAACATTGCGTATTACCATGAGTGCAACCAAATCAAGCAATAATTTTCTATCACATTTGTCTTTAAATCAAGGTGCCATTGCATTTAATAAAAACACAACCTCCTATACCGTGATTGTGGATCATGAGATAGAAAATGTGAGTATTGTGGCAACAACTGAAGACTCAAAGGCTTCAGTGGCTGGAACTGGATTAAAAAGACTGCAAATCTATTCTAATCATTTTCCTATTGTTGTCACTGCTGAAAATGGAAGTCGTCGTACTTATCATGTACAAGTCGTAAGAAGAGATCAAGATGGACATGCAGGGGCGTTGAGTCAAAATAATCGCTTGAGTAATCTAACCATTGAAGGATGTTTTTTTGAGTTTGATCTTGAAACGACTGATTATGTATGTGATGTGAGTAATTTATTAGAAACCATTGATGTAAATGCAGTGACGGCTGATCAAAATGCACAGGTTATGATTAACCAAACACAACTTCAAGTTGGCAGCAATACAATTATCATTACGGTAATAGCACCAAGTGGGGATGAGCGTATCTATCAGATTGTCATTGATCGAAGTCATTTAGCCCCAATTATAAAACTAGAACAATTACGACAAGCGCTTAGTACACTAACAAGCGCAGAAATCATCGTTGAGTTAGAACAACAAACAAGTATTGGACGTGATGTGCTTGATGCGATTAAAGCTGCTGGCAAAATATTGATTATTCAGGTTAAAGACGATCAAAACAGGGTGATGTACCAATGGAAAATTGATGGTTCTCAAATTGATAATCATCAGAACATTCAAACTGAAGTATTATTTAATTCTGATGATCAACTATTGCTTGATGCATTGACACGCCATACAAAAGGAAAACTATTGGTGTTTCAACCCAATGAGTCACTACCAGCTAAAACGATGGTTGGTGTCAATGTTTTTAATGAGTATGATGATCAACAAGCTTTGAATCTCTATTTCTTTGATCCTGTTAATCAAACACTGACGCTAGAGCATAAAGGGTTAGTTGTTGAACAAGGATTTGTTTGGATTCCATTAAGCCACACATCACAATATTTTCTAACACCAGCAACATTAAAAGAGTCATCAAGTAGTAATCCATGGATGCTTACTTCAGGTATACTGTTAGTGCTACTATTGGCTGTTTTAGGTGTGATTTCATTAAAATTCAAAGCCATTAAGACACTATATGTTAACTAGGTAACCAAAAGAATATTAAGGGATTATTTAAGAAAAGGATAGATTATGATT
>CAYGIY010000115.1:0-4225 GCA_964350055.1 uncultured Erysipelothrix sp. | reverse complement strand
AAAATGATATAATTCTAATGCTTAGGAGGAAGACTAAATGGCAAAAATGACAATTAAAGATTTAGATGTCAAGCATAAGAATGTGCTCGTTCGCGTTGATTTTAATGTTCCAATCAAAGATGGTGTCATCACTGATGACAACCGCATTTTAGCAGCATTACCAACGATTAATTATTTAATTGAACAAAAAGCACATGTAATTTTAATGTCCCACTTAGGGAAAGTTGATCATAAAGATCCTGAAAAGACAGCAGCAGATAAGAAGAAAAACAACATGGCACCAGTTGCAGCTCGTTTAGCTGAACTAGTGAACACAAACGTTGTGTTTGTTTCAGTAACACAAGGACCTGAACTTGAAGAAGCAATCAATTCACTAAAAGATGGTGAAATTGTTGTGGTTCAAAACACACGTTATGAAAAAGGTGAAAGCAAAAACGATCCAGAATTATCTAGATACTGGGCTTCTCTTGCTGATTGCTTTGTTTCAGATGCATTTGGTTCTGCCCATCGTGCACATGCAAGTACAGTTGGGGTTGCAGAAATACTACCTTCTGCATTAGGATTTTTAGTAGAGAAAGAAGTGACAGCATTATCAGCAGCTGTTTACGAACCAAAACGTCCTTTAGTAGCTATTATTGGCGGAGCGAAAGTATCTGATAAAATTGGAGTCATTGAAAATCTGTTAGCAATTGCGGATAAAGTCCTGATTGGTGGAGGAATGGCGTATACATTCCTTAAAGCACAAGGGCTTGAGATTGGCAAATCACTACTAGAAGAAGATAAAATCGAATTAGCAAAAGAATTTCTTAGTCGTGGTAAAGACAAATTAATCTTACCAATTGACCATAAAGTAGCAGATAACTTTGCAGTTGATGCAAAGACAAAGATTGTTGCTAATGATGAGATTCCTGCTGATTATATGGGACTTGATATTGGTCCAAAAACAATTGAATTATTTAAAAGAGAATTAGAAGGAGCAAAAACCGTTATTTGGAATGGTCCTATGGGAGTATTTGAGATGGAACCATTTGCTCAAGGAACTTTGGAAGTTTGCCGTGCGATTTCAAAACTGGATGACGCTAACACCGTAATTGGTGGTGGTGATAGTGCAGCAGCAGCAATTCAACTAGGTTTTAAAGATAAATTCACACACATTTCAACTGGTGGTGGTGCTTCCTTAGAATTTATGGAAGGAAAGCAATTACCGGGAATTGAAGTAATTGCAAACAAATAAGATGAAACAAAGAAAACCAATTATTGTTGGCAACTGGAAAATGAATAAAACGATCAATGAGGCAACTATGTTTTTTGATGCTATCAGAGATCAACTAAACGATAGTGCAGATTTTGGTATTGCCGCACCATTTACGTGTTTAGCGCAATCAGTATTAGCTGCAAAAGATTGTTTTGTAGCAGCACAAAACGTACACTTTGAAGCAAAAGGTGCATTTACTGGTGAAGTTTCAGTAGAAATGTTATCTGAACTCAAAGTTGAATGGGTTGTTTTAGGACATTCAGAACGTCGTGCTTATTTTAACGAAACGGATGAAACTGTAAATAAGAAAGTGAAAGCCGTTTTAGCAGCAGATATGACACCAATTGTTTGTGTTGGTGAAACACTTGAAGAGTTTGAAGCCAATAAGACAAAAGAAGTTGTTCAAAACTCAGTCGCTCATTCACTAGCTGGATTAACAAGTGAACAAATTACAAAACTTGTAATCGCTTATGAGCCTGTTTGGGCTATTGGAACAGGTAAAAACGCAACTCAGGAAATCGCACAATCAACATGTAAACTTATACGAGAAAAAGTTGCGGAACTATTTGGAGATGATGCAGCAAGCAAAGTTAGAATTCAATATGGTGGTTCAGTTAAACCTGACAACATAGCACAATATATTTCTGAGCCAGATATAGATGGTGCTTTAATCGGGGGAGCTTCATTAAAGCCTGAGTCATTTATTGAAATTGCTAACGCTATAAAGTAAAATTATTAAGGAAAAAGGAGGCAAGATGATGCCAATTATTATTGATGTATATGCACGTGAAGTAATGGATTCTCGTGGTAATCCAACGATTGAAGTTGAAGTTACGACCGATTCTGGAGCGTTTGGTCGCGCAATTGTACCTAGTGGAGCATCCACAGGGGAAAGAGAAGCACTAGAACTTCGTGATGGTGATAAAGACCGTTTCTTAGGGAAAGGTGTTTTACAAGCAGTCGAGAATGTCAATGACATTATTGCTGATGCAGTAATCGGAATGGATGTTCGTGATCAAAATCTAGTTGATAAGCTTATGATAGATTTAGACGGTACTAAGGACAAATCAAAATTAGGTGCAAATGCTATTTTGGGTGTTTCTTTAGCTACTGCTTATGCAGCTGCTGATTTTTATGGTATGCCACTTTATAAGTATTTAGGTGGTTTCAATGCTAAAACATTACCAGTACCAATGATGAATGTTATCAATGGTGGTTCACATGCTGATTCATCCGTTGATTTTCAAGAGTTTATGATTATGCCTGTAGGGGCAAAATCAATCAAAGAAGCAGTCAGAATGGGTGCTGAAATTTTCCATGCTTTAAAGAAAGTATTGAAAAGTAAAGGTCACATTACTGCGGTTGGTGATGAGGGTGGATTTGCTCCAAACCTAAGTAGCAATGAAGAACCATTAGAAGTAATCATGGAAGCAATTATAGCTGCTGGTTATAAACCAGGTGAAGAAATTGCATTAGCGATGGATCCGGCTGCAAGCGAATTCTATGATAAAGAACAAAAAGCATATGTTTTCAAAAAAGGTGATGGTAGAGTGTTAACAACTGATGAGATGATTGATTTTTATGCATACTTAGTTGATAAGTATCCGATTATTTCTATTGAAGATGGTCTTGGAGAAGCGGATTGGGATGGTTGGAAGAAGATGACTGATCGTCTTGGAGAGAAAATACAAATTGTTGGAGATGACATTTTTGTAACTAATCCAGTAATTCTAAAAGAAGGAATCGAAAAAGGAATTGGAAACTCAATCCTAATTAAATTAAATCAAATTGGCACTTTATCGGAAACGTTTGATGCGATGGATATGGCTCGTAAAGCAGGGTATACATCTGTTGTTTCTCACCGTTCAGGTGAAACAGAAGATGTTACAATCGCTGATGTTGCGGTTGCATTTAATGCAGGCCAAATCAAAACAGGTTCATTAAGTCGTACAGATCGTTTGGCAAAATACAATCAATTGATTCGTATTGAAGATGAACTTGGAGAAGTTGCAGTATTTCCTGGAAAAGATACCTTTACAAATCTGTAATAATAAAAGAAAATAGGAAGGAGTAATCCTTCCTTTTTTAATGGAGCTGATAGATGAAATCACCAGTTATTAAAGCACTGTTTGTTACTTTTTTATGGTCTACATCATGGATCTTAATTAAACTAGGCATTGAGAATATTCCTCCCTTATTATTTGCAGGGATGAGATATTTTATTGCGTTTGTTGTACTCTATGTAATAACCAAAAAACATAAACCGTTTAAAAAAGTGTCTAAAAGAGGCTTATATTGGATTATGCTATATGGTGCTGTCATGATTGCACTGACTCAAGGAGCACAATTTGTAGCATTATCTATTTTACCTACGATACTTGTTTCTTTATCCTTAAATGCAACACCAGTTGTTGTTGCATTATTTGGATATTGGATACTAAAAGAAAAGTTAGTTGGGTTTCAATGGGTCGGTATGTTTCTTTATGTGATTGGTATTGGCATGTACTTTTATCCCTTTGCAAAGATTGATGATTTGTTTATAGGATTAGTCGTGGCAGTTTGCGCTGTTGCTTTTAACTCAGCTGCTACAATCATCGGTCGGTATGTTAATCAACAAAATTTCCTACCATCGATACAATTAACAATGATTTCAATGTTTGTTGGAAGTGTACTACTACTTAGTGTTGGATTAAGTTTAGAAACATTTCCATCGTTGGATATTAAAGAAATAGTCATATTACTATGGTTAGGAATTGTCAATACAGCTTTTGCATTTACTCTATGGAATCAATCTTTATCAAAACTTACAGCCATATCAGCTAGTCTGATCAATAGCACAATGATGATACAAATTGCTATGCTGGCGTGGATATTTTTAGGCGAAAGTCTTGCTACTCGTCAATGGATTGCAGTATTTATAGTATTTTTAGGTGTTGTTTTAGTCCAAGTATTAAAGCAAAGAATCAATAC
>CAYGIY010000114.1:3708-4277 GCA_964350055.1 uncultured Erysipelothrix sp. | reverse complement strand
GAACATTATTCTAAAATAATCCAATATAAGTATGAAACAACGGGTCATTTTAAAGCAAACGTTCGTACAAGCGATGATTCATTTCATTTTGATTTTGAGTATGAAGATTTTGGGGTTACTTTGAGTAAATCATTTGAAGCTGTGTTAGTACCTGATTATCTTGAAAAGCCACTATGTTATGGCATATTTGTTCAAGATACAATTGCAGGCTATTGTGTCTTGAATCATGAAGACTACAACAATCGACTTCGAGTTGTTCAATTGTTGGTTATGAATGAATATCGATATCAAGGACTAGGAAAAAAGCTAATGTATAAGGTTGAACAACACGCTAAAAAAATCAAAGCACGCTCGATAGTTTTAGAAACACAAAGTTGCAATATACAGGCTATCCGATTTTATCGTTCCTGTGGTTATCACTTTGTAGGTTGTGATATCAATAGTTACACAAATAATGATGTTGAAGCAAACGAAATTCGACTTGAAATGGCAAAAATAATAGAACAACCTGTTTAGGTTGCTCTATTTTTATAGACCTTGTTTGTAATAAATAATTCAACTAGTTCAGG
>CAYGIY010000114.1:0-3698 GCA_964350055.1 uncultured Erysipelothrix sp. | reverse complement strand
GATTGTTTAATTAATTCATCAATTGCAAACTCACTTGTTTTCGCTTTACGATATGGTTTATTGCTAGTCATGGTGTCAAATGCGTCAACTATTGCAATGATTCTTGCTTGAATTGGAATTTCCTTCTTTTTTAGTCCCTTTGGATAACCCTTTCCATCCCAACGTTCATGATGGGCTAAAACAAATTCAGAGACTTCGGCAAATTCACTGACTGCATTTAATATCCGATATCCAATCTCAGAGTGCCTCATAATCTCACCCCAGTCATGTTTATTGAGTTCACTGACTTTATTTAATACCTGGTCTGAAATATTAATCTTTCCGATATCATGCATCATCCCTGCCACCTTTAGCTTGCTTATTTCATTTTTCTCTAATTCTAATAAATCTCCCATGATGCCACACATCTCACTCACACGATGTGCATGTTGCATTTCATAGTCATTCTTTTTAAATAAAGCATTTAATATTGTTTGGATTGTGTAAGTCATTGTTTCTGATCGATGCTCAAGTTTCTTTCGATACATAATAGCTTCTGAATGCTTGAAAACATCACTGATATTTTGATCATCAGAAGTCTTTGTTGCAATACCTGTTGAAATCGTGATTGGTGCATCATTAATTCTAGAATCCTCTAATCTTGAATTAATTCTATCCACAATAATCTGTGCTTCTTCATTTGTTGTTTTTGGTAATAATATAACCAACTCATCACCACCAATTCTCGCAATGACTTCATCATGTCGGCATTCTTGCTTTAATACATCCGCAATTTGAATTAACATACGATCACCTTGCTGATGACCAAAAGCGTCATTAATTAGTTTAAGACCATTTGCATCAGCCAATACAAGTGTAATTGGATAGTTTCTTTGTGTATCTACGCGTCTTAGTTCTTCTTCATAAAATCTACGATTGTAAAGTCCTGTTAATTGGTCGTGATAATTCAGATAACGCATTTCCTTCTCAATTTGTTTACGGTCTGTGATATCTTCAACAATCATCATGACATATGGTGTTTTATTTTCATCAACATCAATAAGAGACAAGGTAACATTTGCCCAAATAATACTCTGATCTTTCTTAATGAATCGTTTTTCTAATGTAAACTCCTGAATTTCTCTTTTTAGAAGTTTATTCTTTAATCGGATGTTTTCACTTAAATCTTCTGGATGTGAGATATCTGCAAATGAAAACTTCTTTAACTCCGATTGAGAATATCCTATGATTTGACAAAATTTCTCATTAACTTCTTCAAACTCAAAATTTGGTAAACCATAACATATGCCCACAGCAGCTTGATGAAATAAGGCTTGTAACCGCTGTTCATTTTCTTTTATGATCTTTTCAGTTTTAATTTGTTCATTGATTACTTCCGTGTAAACAACAATTCCTCCGATGGTTTGATCATCTTTGTACCAAGGGCGACATTCCCATCTTGTCCAGTCCTTAGTGCCATCACTTCTAATAAATACATCTCTATCACCTTGAATAACTTCACCTTTTAGAGACTTCTGATGCACTTCTCGCCATTTCTGAGGTAAATCCGGAAACACATCATAATGATGTTTTCCAATGATGTTTTTATCTTCTACTTTATAATCATCCAAATACTTTTGACTGACATAAATGTATTTTAAATTCTCATCATGAACTGCGATTGCACTACGATCGTTCTCGATTATATAGCGCATGAGACTATGCGATTGTTGGAGTGCTTTTTCAAATTTAACTCGTTCGGTAACATCTCTTCTTGAACCAAATAGTCCAATGACATGATTGTCCTCATTAAGTAATACAATGTAGCTACCTTCAATCCATACCAAAGATCTGTCAAATCCTTGTTCATAAGTCACTAACGTAACTTTCTTCTCATCTAAAATCTTTCTAAAGTCTTTTTCAATGTTTTTAAATGGATAATCTAAAATTGTCTTTAACGATTGCCCAACAAGCTGTTCCCTTTTAGCATGGAGCTGGTTTAACATGGCTTCATTAACCTGGACAACATGTTGATTATCCAGTAAATAATGTAATAATTCTTCTTTGTTTGCTGCATTATCCCAATCAATGGGTTCATCACACTTTGCGTAAAACAATCCATCTGAAGTATTATTAAAAAAGACATCGAAAATCTGAGTTGTCTTGTCTAATTCATTTTGGCTTGTGATGATTTCTGTTATGTTGGTTGATATACACATAACACCTGCTGTTTCATCATTATCTAAATAATATGGCGCCCATCGATTATTAAAATAGAGCATTTTGTGTTTTTCATCACCATATGCCTCCGTGTTTGTAAATGCATCACCTGCGAGTGCACGATTAAAATCCCTTAATACCTTGTGACTATCTTGGTGATTTCCTAAAACATCAAAAACAGACATTCCATATTCGACATCCTTATTCCATATGTCTTTCATCATTTGCTGATGTGCAGCACTAAACAAGACATACTTTCCTTCTTTGTCTAACACAAAAAGAATGATTTCTTCTAATTGATTCATGATTGAAACAATGAGTTCTTTTGTGATTTTCATGGCTCTCTCTTTTTGAATGTTTAAAAAATCCTTTAACCCTTAGTGATTACATTTTAGTCATTAATTCGACTTATTTCAAGTTATTTGTCAGAGTGAACATTTAGAGTGTTTTAATCAATGACACTATCTCATTTTTACGATTAAGTGTACTCAAATCTGATTCAATCACTATACCTGATGCTCCTAAGATTAAACCCAGTATCATACCTCGCGCTGCACTATCTCCGCCTGCCAAAGCATTGAAACGTTGAATTGAAGCAAGATCATTTTTAAACTTCAACAATAAGTAAATCACACTTGGAAATGCCATTTCTGAAGGACATGCTTGTCCTAACTTTTTGATTGCACCCACTGGATCAAGATCTAATGTATCTTTTGCCAACATAAATAGTTCAACAATATTCATTGGCATTGTATTAATATAATGATTAAGTGCTTCTTCAATTGTCATGCCTTGATTAATCGCATACACAACATCTGTAAAATATGATGCTAATGAAACAGGTAATGGGTGATCATGTGTTGCCTTTGTAAAGGCAATAGCATACAGTTTTGCTAAATTAGGTTGTTGTTCATATTTCTTTAAAATTGGTCCTATTTTACATAATCCACCTAACTCAGATGAATCAGAACCAGCAAAGCGTCCATCTTTTATATTGTTATATACCATTTTCATTGCATGATCTTTATAACCTTTGTAATTGTCCATCCATAAAACGAAAGCCATATAAAATGTTGACACATCAGGTTCTTTTTGAGTATGTAAATAACTCATAAACCATAATGTTAAATCGCCATAGTGAGTGAGATCACCTTTTTTCTTATTATTATGAAAACTATCTTTTTGAACTTCAAATGCACTTTCATTTTCATTGAACAGAGCCAATACTTTATCAGTATCATAAATCCAATGAAGACCCAATACGTATTTGTCTTGAAGTATTGAGCCAATGACAGCTTTTTCTAAATTGCTCATGGTTTCACCTCAAATACTATTGTAAATCATTTTACTCTTGTTTGTACTCATATGCTTAATAAGCTCCTTATTTATGATCCATTAACCAAATCACTAATTTGTGTTAAAGTTATGATTAGATGAGGGGAAATCATGAACAAACAAGCAAGAAACTATTTAATAATTACTTTTTTTATCACATGGGG
>CAYGIY010000113.1:0-4293 GCA_964350055.1 uncultured Erysipelothrix sp. | reverse complement strand
TGATTAGGCTTTGTTTTTATTTTATGATAAAACTACATAGGGAGTAAAACGATGAAACAAAAAACAATAGCATTGATTGCGCATGATTACAAAAAAGACGAACTAATAGAATGGGTACTTGCTCATAAAGATGTTCTATCGAAGCACAAACTTTGTGGTACAGGCACAACAAGTAAACGTGTCAATCAAGCAAGTGGTTTGCCGGTGTATGCTTATTTGAGTGGTCCACTCGGTGGTGATCAACAAGTAGGTGCAGCGATTGTGGAGAAAAAGATTGATATGCTTATCTTCTTTTGGGATCCACTAACCTCACAACCACATGATCCTGATGTAAAAGCACTGCTGCGTGTGGCCGTAATGGCAAATATTCCAACAGCCTCGAATATTGCAACAGCTAATTTATTGTTAAAGGACTGCGAATAATGCAATATGAAAATGCAACACCCATCACAAGCGTTGACATGTTTGAATCAGTTAAATCCCAAGATAAACCTTTAATATTTTATATATCTACGGATGATTGTTCGGTATGTAAATCGATTTATCCAAAAATGAGAGATATTGTGGATTCATATCAGTTTGACATTTACACAATTGACGCGACTACACAACAAGATATTTCGGGACAGTTATTGGTGTTTAGTGTTCCGACGATTATTATGATGATCAACAAAAAAGAAGTATATCGTGAAAGTCGATTCATTCAATTTGAACAATTAAAGCGACTATGTGAATTAGCATCACAGGAGGAAGCATGAATCAAGCAGAGCAATTGAAAGTTAAACGATTGTATACAATTGCACAAACATTGCAAGAAAAAAAACCATGGGACTTTTTTGAAGACATTGGGATTTTTGCGATTACACTAGCAAATCGTAAGACACCGTATTATTGTGTTTTCTTACATGAAACCATCGTGGTTTGTCCAAATACTGCAGCACTTAAGGGATTATTTTATTTAAGCGAGCAAGATACAATGCCTCAGGTTCAGCGCCTTCGATATCAACAACACTTTGCTTGTTATTTTGAAAGTGCACAAGATATTCCAGATGAGATAACTTTTAAAATTAGTGAATTAGGGTTAAGTAGCATTGATGGAAAACTACCTATGTTTGAATCAGCAATGCCAGGTTTATTGCCTGATGAATTGGTCAAACAAGAAATACAAACGATGTATGATATTCTTAAGCAGATTGATGAAAGCTTAAATGGGCTCGATAGCATCAAACAGCTTAATCATGATATTAATCTGCATATGGTTCACCGATATTTTGATTTTGATTTAGGTGTTTGGACATTTAATACACTTGATATGATTGATGAATCATTGGATGTTCAACCTATTTCTATTACTTCTGATGTGATATCACAAGTCAATGAATTATCTCAAATTGAAGAAATATGGGAACTTGATGTGGCATACACACCTGTGATGGTTGAGGCAAAAGCCAATCATCGTCAAGGGGTCATCCGTGTGTTGCTTTTAGCCAATCATAAGCAACAGACCATTTACAAACAGCAATTGGTGACATTAAAAGATGATTCAAACCAACAACTTGTCGACACACTCATCACCACTATATTAGAAAAAGGCTATCCGAAACTGTTAAAGGTTCGTGATGACATTGTGGTTGGGTTATTGCAACAACTCATTGATCAAACAACAATAAACATCGAAGTAAGTCAAAACCTCGATGTTATTGATTTGTATGTCGATGAGTTTTCAAAACAACATGTAAACTAACAAGGAAGCAATTTAATTGCTTCCTTGTTTTATAATATCAAGCTCGATTGCTGTTGCTTGAAGGATTTCTAATGCTGTATCTAATTGTGCTTTGGTATGGGAGGCACTTATCATAACTCTTAGTCTTGCTAAACCAACAGGAACTGTTGGAAAGACAATTGGCGAAATAAAGACACCACGCTCTAATAATAGTTTAGAAAACAACACAGTTTTGGCCTCATCATAAGTAAATATAGGTGTAATCGGTGTTTGACTTTGACCAATATTAAAGCCAATATTCCTTGCTTTTGCTTTAAAATAATTGGCATTATCCCAAAGCTCTTGTGTATATCTATCTGATTCTTCAAGCATGTTGATTGCTTCTATTAATGCTGCAGCAACTGCAGGTGGTAAATAAGTAGAAAATAATAAGGGTCGTGCTTTAAATGACAAGTATTCTTTCATGATTTGATTGCAAGCAACATATCCACCAATAACACCCAGTGCTTTGGATAATGTACCAATCGTAAAATCTATCTGACCATGAAGTTTAAAATGATCAATAGTTCCACGCCCAGATTTTCCCAACACACCAGATCCATGGGCATCATCAACATAGGTTAAACAACCATGTTGCTTGGCAAGATTAACAATTTCAGGTAAATCAGCTAAATCACCATCCATTGAAAATACACCATCAGTGATAATTAAGCATTGACGATAATCTTGTCGATGAGTTAGAAGTAATTCTTTTAAGTGGTCCATATCATTATGCTTATAGACCATTTTTTTAGCTTTTGATAAGCGGACCCCATCAATAATAGACGCATGATTATATTCATCGGATAAGATTAAATCATCTGAAGTTGTGATGGCTGCAATAACACCTGCATTACAATTAAATCCAGATTGAAACAGTATTGCAGCTTCTTCATGTTTAAACAGAGCTAAACGCTCTTCGAGTTGTTGGTGTAACACCATATTGCCAGCAATTGTTTTAACAGCACCTGCACCCACACCATACTGATTGATTGCTTGAATCGCTGCTTCTTTTAGTTGTGGATGATTAGCAAATCCTAAATAGTTATTAGATGAAAGGTTAATAATTGGTTTCTGATTAATTGTGATGATGGCATCATTTGCACTTTCAATTACTGGAATTGTACGATAGGTATTATTATCTTTTAATGCTTGTATCTCATCTTGATACACTTGATAGGGATTGTAGTTACTCATGATTGGTGTCACTTGGCATCATACAAACAACTTTTCCACAGTCACCAGACTCCATTAATGCCATGCCTTCTTCAATTTCATCAAAATTAATCTTGTGCGTTACAATTTTTTCTAAATGCAAAAGCTTATTATCAATTAGTTGAGTAACTTGATCCCATGTTTCAAACATGCGACGTCCAGTAATTCCAACAACAGTAATCCCTTTAAATACAATATCAGTTGCAATATTTAGACTGACATGTTTTGAAGGTACACCAAGCATTGCATAGTGTCCTCCCGGCTTGATATAATGAAATGCTTCGATGATGGCTGTGTCATTTCCACTCATTTCACACACCACATCAACACCTTTTCCGTTTGTTAGTTTCATGATTGCTTTTACTGCATCTTCTTTGATTGGATTGATGGTTGCATCAGCATTTAATTCAATTGCCTTGTTGAGGCGATACTCATTGACTTCAAGAGCATACACAGCTTTTGCGTTAAGTGCTTTAGCAACATCAATCGCCATAAGCCCGATGGGGCCACAACCAACCACAGCAACAGTTTTATCTTTAACATCAGTAGAAAAAATAGTATGAACAGCATTACCTAAAGGTTCCAAAATACACAAGTATTCTGGAGCTATCTTAGGATTAACTTTGATGGCGTTTTGTGCAGGAATGGCAATATATTGTGCAAATGAACCATCCGTATCAACACCAAGAACTTTTGTCTTTTCACATATATGCATTTGATTGGTCATACAAAACTCACATGTGTTGCACACAATATGCGTTTCAGCAGCTACGGTTTCATTGACACTGAAACCAGATACAAATTTACCGACCTCAACAATTTTCCCAACAAACTCATGTCCCATGGTTTGAGGGATAGGGATTCGTGATTTAGCCCATTCATCCCATTGATAGATGTGGACATCCGTTCCACAAATAGAGGTTGCTAAAACTTTAATAAGAACCTGATCATCGCCACAAACTGGAATTGGTTTTGTGATAAACTTTCCACCGCGCGCAGGTTCTACTTTACAAAATGTTTTCATTGTATCCATAATTGTTAACTCCTTGATACATCTATTTTATCACATCATTTAACGTAAAAACGAAAGAAAAAAAACTCCTTTTGGAGTTTTTAGATTGCTTCTATTGTTTTTAAGAATTCTTCTATTGGTTGATTACCTACAAGTTCATGTGTGTCATTGATGACAATTTTTGGAACACCTGTCACGTTATGTTTGTTGGATAATTCCATAAATGTTTGTGCTTCAACCATTTCACCTTCAATATTCTTATTCATCATTGCCAATTTATGAGCTGTTGATACAGCACCAGGAC
>CAYGIY010000112.1:0-4402 GCA_964350055.1 uncultured Erysipelothrix sp. | reverse complement strand
GACTTCGTAATATTCTAAATATTTCATTATTTGTCTCCTATCTGTTTAAATAACTCTAATACTTCACTTTTTGATTTTGAGTTCATCAGTACTGTTAAGTTTTCACTTCCCATAATAAATGAAGCAAAAGACTGAATCATGTCAATATGGTCTTCATGATTAATCGAACTAAACGCAAAACATAATCTTAGCTTTTTTTCAGTTTTTTCAACATCTATTGAATGTTCCAAAACGATTAAGCACATACCTGTTCTATTTACACCTATTCCAGGTTTACCATGGAATAGCGCAACATTATCTATCAAAACCATGTAAGGGCCAAAGGTCTTATATGTGTCTACCATTGATTGTGTATAATCAGATGTAATTAACCCTTGGTCAATCAAAAGTTGTCCACATGCTTCAATCGCTTCTCCAATAGTTTTAATATCTGATCTAAACTCAATCAGTTTACTGCTAATATATTTAGTAATCATAATACTCCTATCATATCATTATGTTGTCATAATCTTTTATCTTAAAAAATTAACTAAGTATTTAATACCACATTGAATTCAAAACTATCACCTTTTGATACTAGTGAAGACCAACATACAACTTCATCATTTTGATATAGTGTCCGTTGCACTACCAACCCATAACTATAGGGTTCACATTCAAGCAGTTTGGCTTCGTTTGTAGTGAGTTCGCAAGCACGAAATCTCTCTTCAGCCTTGGTAGATTTTATTTTTAGCTGATTTTGTAATACATTATATAATCCGTATTTGTTTAAATCATACTCTAACAGTCTATGATATCGGTTGTAATCGAAATAGGTTCGCTCATACATCACAGGTTTTTCACTTGCCAATCTTAATCTTTTTAATTCAATGACTTTGCTGCCAACATTTAAGTTTAAACGCTGTGAAAGTTTTTCATCTGCCTCAACAATTTCAGCTGAAATAATTCTTGTAGAAGATATTTTACCTTGTTTTTCCATTTCTTGTGAGAAACTATAAATTGAACCAAGTGTTTGTTTGATAGGTTGCTCTGCAACAAATGTTCCTTTACCTTGAATTTTGATTAACCTATTACTTCTTGTTAGTTCTTCAATTGCTTTTCTTATCGTGATCCTACTGACACCATAAAAATCACACAGCTCTTTTTCAGTCGGGATTTGACTTCCTCTCAACCATTCTTCCGTGCGTATTTTATCCTCTATCAAGTCAATGATTTGATAATACAAGGGGATTCTTGAATCAAACTCTATTTTCATGTTTACCTCTATTCATCATGATGTCATAATCATTCTACATGTTGAATGTTTACTTGTCAATTAGTTTTTACTTATTTATAATTTTCGATTAGTGCAATGTTATTCAAACAAAAGATCCAGCTTTCACTGGATCATATAGTTAACTTTATAACATTTATCGGATGAATCCACTATTTAACTAAGAGCAGTTTCTCTTAATGTTCAAATACGGTCTCTAGTAATCCATAACCTCCATCATTACGTTTGTATACCACGGCAATCGCATCAGAGTCAACATCAGTAAAAATAAAGAAGGAGTGACCTAGCATTTCCATACGCATAATTGCTTCATCCAAGTCCATTTTCTCAGCAATGATCGTCTTTGTACGAACAGGTTCTGCTTTTGGTTCTTCCTCTTTCGCCACAGTTTCTGCTTGTTTTAAAAAGGCATGAGCCAATTTTTCACGATGCTTTTTGGATAATCTTGTTTTTTGGCGGCGGATTTGATCCTCAAGTTTGTCCATCGCGACATCCAGTGCTGCATAAAAATCTTCATGGACAACTTCCGCCCGTAAATACCCTACTTTGGTTAAAATGGTAATTTCCAACTTAATCCCTGTGGGGTAAGTGCGGACCACCGTGTTTGCAATCGTATCTTCGTCAATGTTGAAGTATTTTTCCAAAAAGGATAACTTCTTATTGACACGTTCATACATCGCATCGGTAATCGTCAAATTCTTTCCATGAATATTCACTCGCATAATAATACCTCCTTATGTTCATTATACGAAAAAACCTCTTTTATATCAGTCTACTATTTATCCCTTTATTTTGATAACATAAAGGGTGTGAGACCAAGTGGTCTTTTTCTTATTGGTAAATATTATCAAAAACTAACATTGGTGCGCCATCAGAACGACCGGTATCAAATGAACGATCCAAAACAACATTGCCTAAACTATCAATTTCACCTTGCAACATCTTTTCAAAGGCAATCATCGTCAATTTAGCGCGACCTATAGCGCGCTCATAAAGTGCCATAAAACTATCACGATATGGGGTACTTGGATCGGTAGGATTATACCAAACCTCTTGGTTACTGTTGAGTTCATCTAAATTTAAATCGACACGTCCAATAACCATATGGGATGAAAACATCCATTTCTTTTTAAAATACAAGCGCTCAATGAGTTGAATAGCATCAAACCAAATCGTATGTGGATCAAATAGAAACCATAACACTTGCTTGGCATGCTTCATACATGTTAGACAATCATCTTTTGTTAGAGTGATATCATACACTTTTTCTACTGCGTGTGATACTAAAAAGGCAACAACCTTTTCTTGGTATTTGCTCATGTTCATAAACTTGCGTGTTGGATATTTTGATAATTTATCTTGATACACGTGTTGTACAATTTTACTGTCAATGGCTGATTCATAGCGATAATGATCATATTTAGCCTTGCCCATTAGATCACCTGAGCGATAAAACACCAAAGGATGCGTCACACTATCAAGTGCCCAATGGCATAGATAACCAGCAATATAGGCAATCATAATGTCTTGATTTTCCTTGCTTGTTTGTTTTTGTGCTATCGCAACCATCGTATCAACAAATGCATTGATCTTTTCACGATGCATCAGTTCACCGATATCACCAACACACGTGGCCTTGTCTTGATCAAGCCATGGCCATACATTGAAGTAAAACAAAAAATCAGGGCCGTTACTCCCAAAAAGGTACACGTTCTCGTGTGCTTTGATGGCAGATAAAACACGTGACTCTGACATTTGTTGTTTTGTTTGATTCGCCATAAGCCCATGCGTTAACACGTTTGGCATAAATTCACCTTCTTTTATTTTATTATAACAGATTCATCCAAAAAATCAGGATAAACACATCTTATAATAGTGTTTTTATGGATACATAATCTAAATCCAATGCGTGAGCCACATGCTCATGCACACAATGTCCCTTAAATGTGTTTACCCCTTCACAAAGATGTCTATTTGTTTTAATCGCAGCTTCAAGACCTTGATTTGCAAGAAGCAGTCCCATTTCCAATGTTGCATTGGTTAAGGCTTGAGTCGATGTTCTAGGTGTAGCACCTGGCATATTGGCCACACAGTAGTGCACCACATCTTCAATAACATACACAGGATCATCATGATAAGTCACTTTGGTTGTTTCAGTACAACCACCTTGATCTACCGCCACATCCACAATCACACTCCCTGGACGCATGCCTTTAAGCATCCAACGTTTGATGACTTTTGGAGCGCTAGCTCCTGGAATTAAGACAGCCCCTATAACTAAATCAGCCGTTTCCAGTTGAGAAGCTATGATGGCTTCTGTGGAATAAAGTGTTTGAATTGAGTTACCAAAGAGATGTTCAAGCTGTTCTAGTCGGCGAATGCTTTTATCTAAGATCGTGACATCAGCACCCATACCAATCGCGATTTTTGCTGCATTGGCACCTACGGTACCACCACCAATAATCACAACTTTGCCTTTAGGAACACCAGGTACCCCAGCAAGAAGCACCCCACGACCACCAAATGGTTTCTCTAAGAATTTTGCTCCTTCTTGAATACTTAAACGACCAGCCACTTCACTCATTGGTTTTAACAGTGGTAATCCATTGAATTCATCTGTGATTGTCTCATATGCAACGCCACTGACTTTATGTTTGATTAATGCTTCTGTAAGTGGTTTGTCTGCTGCTAAATGCAAGTAAGTGTATACAATCAAATCTTCCCTAAAGTATTGATATTCACTTTCAAGCGGTTCTTTAACTTTAATAATCATATCGGATTGTTCCCAAACTGACGATGCACTCTCACAAATTTTTGCACCTGCATCAATGTACTCTTGATCTTCAAAGCCACTTCCAAGTCCTGCACCTTTTTCAATGTTGACAATGTGACCATGTGAGATGTACGTTGCTGCATGAGTTGGTATCAAACCAACACGATATTCATGCTTTTTTATCTCTTTAACACATCCTATATTCATGATGTCCCTCTTTCTTTACTCTTGATAATTTTAGTATAACAAACTAAGGTCATAGACACTATATGTTCCATAAAAAAAATGATATTTGTATATCTGGTACTATGTCAAGAAATCGGACAGTTTAAACTTAGAGTTTTCGACTTACTGCT
>CAYGIY010000111.1:0-4423 GCA_964350055.1 uncultured Erysipelothrix sp. | reverse complement strand
ATACAAGGGAAACTACTTTTCCATATCGATGATTAAATAAAAATTTATCTATGACTGAACTTAACCAACGAACGACACGCATAACCGATGTCTCAATATTCGCATAAGTCTTAACAACTTTTTTACTACGAGAGGCAATCTGTCTTGCTAATTCAGTTTTATCTTCAGAACTCTTGAATTCTGGTTGCTTTTTAGCCATTATCTTCCCCTCCTTGCTTATTTTGATTGTCTTTGATATCTTCATCTTTTACTTCTTCTTTTAAATCTTCAGATGTGAGAGTTTGATTGCTTTCATCTGTTTGAGCTTGCTCAATGCTTTCTACCTCGATCACATCATCCTTTTCTTCTCTTTGTTTTATATGCTGTTTCTGTTGTTCATCTTGCTGTGGTTTTTGATTGTTGACATCATCTGACTCAGTCGGAAGTTTTTCTTCTTCTTTTTCAATCTCAATCACTGGCTTAATACTTTTCCTTGATTTCTCTTTTTTAATAAATATGCGTTTGATCAAAGGTTCGTTTTTTACTACTTTAGATTGAGAAGCACCTAATGGTTTATTCAAATCATCTTCAACAACAACCTCAACTGGTACTTTTGCTGTAAATAACCCACGTTTTGGTTTGTCTTTTTTAATATCAATATCTACTTCTTCTTCAATAATCATCCTATTAAGATACTCACGAAGCTTTGTCTCATTCATTGGAATCAAACTACCTTCCTCTGCAACAGAGATTTTACCCGTTTCCTCAGAAACGACAATTGTGATTGAATCTGTTATTTCACTAATACCTAAAGCAGCACGATGTCGTGCGCCATAACGTGATGGCAGTTCGAGATTTGTTGGAGGAAAATATGCTGATGCACATGAAATTCGATCACCTTGAATGATGACTGCTCCATCATGAATAGGTGTTGATGTTGAAAAAATAGAACGTAACACATCTGATGTAACAATTGAATTCATCGGAGAACCTGTTCGAATATAATCAATCAAAGATTGAGATTGCTCAATTGTAATTAAGGCCCCAATTCGATCTTCACTTAATTGAGTCGTAGCTATCACAAGTTCATCGACGAGTTGTTCTTTTTCAGTACCTGATAATGTTGATATACGGGTAAACACACTTGATTTGCCTAGTTTTTCTAGTAATGATCGAATTTCTGGTTGGAAAATAATAATGACTGCCAAAAATCCCCATGTTACAAATGTGTTCGCCATCCATGCAACTGTCCTAAAACCAAAAAATGTTGCTGCGGACTGAACCACTAATACAAGTATAATTCCTTTAAATATTTGAATTGTTCTAGAGTTATTGCGTACAATTTTAAGGGTGTAGTAAAGCAATATCCACATTAATACAATATCCAACACCATTCGTAATGATTGAATGATGATTTGAACCGTTCCATAACTGAGCATAACATAGCCTCCTTCAGTACTCTTTATTATATCATAATTTGAGTTTTTCAATCTGATTAACTTATTCCATAGAATCACTCAATTCTACAACTTTATTCACAAATTCTCAAGTTTATTTCAACTTAAAAACTATCAACTGTATCTTGTGAAAAAAGAGTTTTATATAATATGTTCAACTTAGGTATTCATTATGATAGACTAATTACAACATCAAGTGAAAGAAGGTATTATGAGTTCAACTATTGAAGCTATCCAGATCAATGATAAAACAGTTGTATTGGTTAAAACAGCTCATGTTTCAAAACAAAGTGTTGAAGATGTCAAGACTGCGATTGAGACTTATCAACCAAATACGGTTTGTGTCGAACTGGATCGAAAACGTGCTGAATCTATCTTAAATCCTCAACAGTGGGAAAAAACAAACATTATCTCTGTAATCAAAGATAAGCAGACTTTTTATTTGCTTGCCAATATGATTCTTGGCAATTATCAAAAGAAAATTGCAAAAAATTTGGATGTTCCATTAGGTGCGGAAATGATACAGGCCATGACAACTGCAAAAGAAAAAAACATCCCGATTCGTTACATTGATCGTCCTGTTCAAATTACATTTACTCGTATTTGGCGTTTGCTAACTTTTAAAGAGAAGTTCAACTTGCTAGTCGAATTAATAGCTTCCTTTTTTACAAAAGAAGAAATTACCGCACAACAATTAGAAGCACTAAAAGAATCTGATATGATTCAACAAGCATTATTACAAATTCAAGGAAAATACAATACCATAAAAACGATCCTCATTGACGAAAGAGATCACTATATGGCCACAAAAATAAAACGCACCAACCAACCGGTGGTTGTTGCTATTATAGGTGCAGCTCATGCTGAAGGAATAAAAAAAGCACTATTTGAACAACATAGTATTCGTGAGTTAGAAAAAATACCAACTAAAAAATCTTTCTCTAAATGGATTGGTTGGATTATACCACTTTTAATTATTGCAATCGTGGCATTCACATTCACTATCGATTCTGACGTTGGTTGGCAACAAGTCAAAACTTGGGTATTGTTAAATGGCACTATGTCAGCGATTGGAACAGCACTAGTCTTAGCACACCCTCTTACAATATTGACAGCTTTTGTTGTTGCCCCTATCAGTTCATTAAACCCTTTACTAGCTGCTGGTTGGTTTGCAGGATTAACTGAAGCAATCATCAATAAACCAACTGTAAAAGACATCCAAAATATTTCAAATGATTTTTCAAGCATAAAGAGTATGTTGCAAAATCGATTCATCAAAATACTACTCATTGTTATTTTTGCTAATATCTTTAGTACCATTGCAACATTTTTATCTTCATTTCAAATTATTCGAGCATTTGTAGATTCTCTTTAAACTCAGGTTTATCCACACTTTTATCTAACAAAGAAAAAATTTCTCTTAACTGAGAAATTTTTACTACACTGACTATCTATCAACATGTTGGATATCCACGATGATTGTACTGCTGCCAAGCACAGCAAACAACCAATTATTCCCTTAATAACCCAATGTGATAATCATCAAATACTTTCTGAGTCCCCCAAAGAAAGAGTAGTGCTTGGATAATTCACTTAAACCTTAAAACGATACTTAACCCAACTCATTATCGATATTTCAAACACATCATCGACAAATCAGATTCCCCTAAAACAAGTCTAGTAAATACTAGCAATATTGTCACTACCCATTATGGGTGGTCTTTGGTTATCGAATCAAAAACTCTTCGAATTGTTCAACTAATTCAAAGCGACTTCTGATGTTTAACTTTCCATAAATACTTTTAATATAAAATTTAACTGTGTTCACGCTAATGAATAATTCATCAGCAATTTTTTTATAAGACTTCCCCTGTAGCAATAACAACGTTATTGCTAGCTCTCTATCAGTTAAAACACTTAGGGTTTCAGTGATTACTGGATTTGAAAACAATGAGTCATTTGTCTTTGAGCGCTCTGATAAAGGGTTTTGCAAACGGTTTTTTGATGATAGCATTTGATTTGCTAATGGTAATATACCACTAACAACAAGCACACTAGTCAGTGCAATAGCCACTAATATCATCGTGCTATTTTGTACAGACTGGATTACGCCACTTAGTAACCCACCAAAAAAGACACCCATGATATTGGCAAACATCCCTATCCCAAAAATTACACCAGGAAAAATTGTATCTTCAAACATTTCACCTAAAGTTCCCCACCAAAACAAATCCAACGCGCCAAGTGGAATCATCAACATCGTAACAACAACAAAATAGCTTGATAAGCGATGAGGTGCAATCATGTAAAACACAAATGATAACCCCATTAAAGCAATCGCTAAAACAATCAAATTTCCACGATGATATTTTAAATATAACCAAACTGATCCTAGTACTCCAATGATGTATGGCCATAACCAATAATAACTTACAATATCTCCTAATGTTTGATAACTAGGAAAGATATATTGAGTTAGTAACCCTCCATTGATGGTGATAATGAAAATCAGAATCGATAGAATGATTAAGTCTTTTCTAGTATGTGAATGTGATTTAATACGAAGTGATGTTACTTTGATTTCATCAATTGTAAGTGACTTCAACATGTATGCTCCAACTAATGAAATAGCTAAAAAAACATAAGCAATTAGTAGTGCATGCTTAGCACCTAAAAGACCATTTGCCAGATCAAACAAAAACAGCAGAACATATGATACAATTAACAACCATGCAGCTATTTTAAACCGTTCAAACTTCTTAGAAACTGCCTTAAAATAGTAAGCACTGCTCACCATTGTTCCACTCATTAAAAAAACTGAGCTAACATAACTAACCAACCAGAAATGATCAAATTGAGTAAAATACTGAAGCCCAAGTGTCAAGACAATGAATATACTTAAAGGATAAAAAAGCGCTGCTTTTTTAACTGTTTTGATGATGTTGATCCAAAAAAGAAATCCCACGCCATGAATAAATATCATTATT
>CAYGIY010000110.1:0-4509 GCA_964350055.1 uncultured Erysipelothrix sp. | reverse complement strand
GTATATGTATCCATATTATTTAAAAGATATTAAAAATGGTGTACTCACACCAGAATTGGCATTAGAATATACCACGGATTTCTTTTTAATGACCAACACATTAAATAAGATTAGACCAAACAACCACACAACCTATTCACAAGGATACCCACTATATTCAAACTTAATGATTTCTGGAATGAATTCTGATGGGTTAGATTGCAGTAATGAATTATCATTTTTATGCATTGAAGCAATGAACCTGACATCATTACCACATCCAAACTTTTCTATGCGCTATCATAAAAATACTCCAGATGCAATTTTAAGTGCCAGTGCGCACCTGATTAAAAAAGGATTTGGAATGCCTGCTATGTTTAATGATCATGTTGCTGTTAAAGGCTTGGTGGACTTGGGTGTCGATATTGAAGATGCATATGATTATTGTGCGATTGGTTGTGTTGAAACGGGAGTTCCTGGTAAATATGGTCATCGAGCAACAGGCATGACTTATATGAACTGGGGTAAGATTATTGAACTTTTAATCAATAATGGTACGGATCCAAATACTAATATCACCATGAAACAGGTTGATAAAAACCAAAACCAAGCCATAGAATTTAAAACATTCGAAGATCTTTTAAAGGGATGGCGGGAGTTATTGGCATTTTACACAGACTTAGCGGTTGAGAGTGATTTGATTTGTGATCAATCATTAAAAGTATATGATACAAGTCCGTTTGCTTCTTGTTTTATTGATAATTGCCTAGAAAAAGGTAAAACAATTAAAGAAGGTGGCAGTCAGTACGATATTATCTCACAATCTAATATTGGTAGTTCAATTGTAGGAAATTCGTTGTATACTTATAAAAAGCTTGTCTTTGATGATAATAAGTATACATTCAAACAAATTTATGATGCAATAAGTGATAATTGGCAATCTTTAGAATCAATGAGAATTAGAAAAGATATTATAAAACTACCTAAATTTGGTAATGATGTTGACGAAGTTGATGACATTGTGGCTTCTGTGTTTTATGATTACTTAGAACTACTTCCAAAGTATCAGACAGATCGTACCAATTGTGGACCAAAAGTTAGTAAATACACGATGTCGACATCCAATATCACGTCCTATGTACCAAATGGATTAGAAGTTAAAGCCACACCAGATGGGCGATATGCATTTGAACCATTGAATGAAGGATGTTCGCCAACACAAGGTACGGATATCAATGGGCCAACTGCTGTGTTAAAATCAGTTTCAAAACTGCCAAATGAAAGAGTTGCTGCTGGTCAGCTTCTCAACATGAGGTTTACTCCATCAGCACTTGAAGGGGTTAATAATTTTGATAAATTTAAAAGTTTATTACGTACAAGCATTGATTTGAAAATCTATCACAACCAATTTAATGTGGTCGATGTCGAGACACTAAAAAAAGCTAAGAAAAATCCTGAACATTACCAAGACTTAATTGTTCGGGTTGCAGGTTACTGTGCACGGTTTGTCTCATTGATGCCACAAGCACAAGATGCAATTATTGCTAGAACAGAGAATGATTGGCGCTAATAAATTAGTATTGCGTCATGTCTAGGGGAGAAATATATGTTTTCAGCAGAAAGACACCAGTTCATTTTAAAACGTTTGCATGAGAAAGGAATTGTACATGTTAAAGATCTTGCTATGGAGTTAGTGATTTCAGAAACGACGATTCGAAGAGATTTAATGCAAATCGAAAAACAAGGTCGTTGTAAGCGAGTTCACGGAGGAGCTATCAAGGATTTTGCTTCGAGTGTTTTATCAGATGAGAATGAATTGGCGATGACAGAGAAAAGTATGCTTTTTTCAAGTGAAAAAAATAAAGTGTGCAAAGCGGCAGCAAAGCTTGTAAAAGATGGTGATTGTGTGTTTATTGATGGTGGAACAACGACAGTTCCATTAGTTGATTATTTAGTTAATCGGAAAATTAAGATTGTCACTCACAGTGATTTGATTATTAGAAAAATGCAAAACCCCGTAGCCGAGATTTTCGTTGTTGGAGGTAAGTATTTACCGAAATACGCGATGACTATTGGACCGATAGCTTATGATACGATGCGACAGTTTAATTTTGATGTGGCATTTATCGGTTGTACAGGTGTTAGTTTACGTGATGGGCTTGCATTTACTGCTGAAATGGAAACACGTAGTGTTAAAGAAATTGCAATGACAAATGCAATTAAGAGTTATTTACTCATCGATCACAATAAACTAAATGTTCGTGGATTTACAAAGTTAGCGGAGATTAGTCGATTTGATGGCATTTTGTGTAATCGCGATGAATCTATAGAGGCGATGGTGCCTGATAATTGGATATGGATAGACTAAAAAAAGGATCAAAATTGATCCTTTTTTTATGCAGTTTTTACTGTTCTAAGATAACTGATTGCTAACCACAATGGTATCAATAGCGAAGCTGACATCATAAGCAAGGTCAGATCATATCCGAACATTTCAACTAAAACACCTGACAAAACTGGTGTAATCAATGCAGAGAGTCCGACATATAGTGATAGTGCGAACATTTGTCCGGTTGATTGTAAATTTGGTGGTGACTCATCAGCAATTAAAACTTTCTGTGATATTAATAAAAGTGGGAATGAGATGGATTGCATACCAGAAATCAAGATGATTTGCATTGGTGTTACTGCGACTGTATAGAGTAGGAATCGAATGAGAAACATAACAATTGAAAAAATGAGCAACTTATTTGCATTAAATCGCTTTAGAAGATAAAATCCCATAAAGAAAAGGGGTAATTCGGTCACCGCTTGAAATGACCATTTCAATGCAATTTCATCATTGGTTCCGCCAATATGAATGATTTTATCAATAACCGTGTACATGTCTGCTGTAAAAATAATGTTAACAAATATAAGCATGACGACAAGTTTAATGTAATTTTTATTTTTTAGTAGCACTTGGATATCAATTAATCGAAGATTCGTGTTTTTTTCTATCTTTCGAGCATCTGGTAATGTATATGATATGGCATGACTAATGAGAATGATGATTGCAAATGCAAAACCAATGGCACTATATCCAAATCGATTAATAATGACAGAAGTTAGTGGTGAACCAACTGCCCAACCAATAGCTCCAAAAGCACGGATTGTGCCGAAATGATTTTTCATGTATTCATTTGTTTCAATCGTCCACGTCTCTAATAATCCGCCAACTATCCTAAATAATCCACCTGTTAAAGCAACAAGCAATAGGTGTATAAAAAAACTATTCTCAGTATAAGCAAACATGAGAGCGTTTGTGATGACATATAGGATGGTCAGTATGTTGTAGAAACGTTTGATGGTATTATACTTATCACAAAGATAACCGACATAAAACTGACCAATAATTGCAACAACAGCAATAGCAGATAAGATCAAGCCACGCTCAATTGGTGTATAGCCGATGTAAGTCAAAAAAGGAATGACTTGAGTATAAGTAAAAGCCAAACCAATAAATATAACAAAATACAGACTTATTTGATTCAATAATACTCTTTTATCTGACATGTTTTTTCTCCGAATATCTGATAAAAGTATAAACCAATTTGCAAAAACTATCAATGTAAAATAGCCTTTTAAAAAGATATAAATAATAAGAATTGATTTGTTTGATCATGATGGAAGTGAGCAATTGTTTGCAATATAATGCAATAAAATGTAAGAAATAGGGTATAATAATATTATCTCAATTATGAGTAAAAGGAGGGTTTATGAAACGTTATTCATGGATAGATGACATGAAAGGTGGTTTGATTGTTTCATGTCAAGTATACGAAGATGAACCTATTTATACACCTACAATGGCAGTGAAAATGGCTGAAGCAGCTGAGTGGGCAGGAGCAGTTGGTATAAGAGCGAATTCTCCAGAACAAATAAAAGCGATTAAAGAAGTAGTGGACTTACCAATTATTGGACTGTATAAGCATTGGTATGATAATACAGATGTGTTTATTACACCAACTATTGAAGCGGTGGATGCGATTATTGAAGCAGGCTGCGATATTGTTGCGATTGATTGCACATTTCAACTTAATCATCAAGGAATTCCAGCAATTGAACTACTTCCAGTAGTTAAAGCGAAGTATCCAAATGTTCCTATATTTGCTGATGTTTCCAGTGTAGAAGAAGCAAAAAAAGCAATCGAGTATGGGGCGGATATTGTTGCACCAACTTTATATGGGTATACAAAAGCAACATCTCATACTGAGGGAGCTGACTATCGGATGTTTGCTGAGTTTTGTCGCTTGTTTAATCAACAAGCTTATGTCTTTATGGAAGGTCATGTGTTCACACCTGAAGATGCTATGAAATGTGTATTTTTAGGAGCTCATGCTGTTGTTGTGGGTGGCGCTATCACACGCCCGCATCTGATTGCAAAGCGATTTGTTGATTTGCTCAATGGCTATCAATCCAATTGGAGAGATGAACAAAAGAAAAAGCGTACGGAGTAACAAATATTCTTATGGATTTATGATATAGTTA
>CAYGIY010000109.1:0-4585 GCA_964350055.1 uncultured Erysipelothrix sp. | reverse complement strand
GTCTTGGAATATACCGAACCAACCGTAAATCCTTCTTCAAATTATAGAAGTAGAAATGAACTGAACTATCCCCATCATAAATTGTTTTATCGAAATCGTAAACGTTCATATGGCTCCTTTATTTGTAAGCATCAATCATTAAATTTGATAACTTCTTTGAAAAACCAACTGGATCTTCGATTGATAACCCTTCAATTAAACATGCTTGATCATACAATATCCAAGCAACATCTTCAAGCTTGTCTGGATTGGTTTTGACAAGTGATTTTAGTGTCTCAAGTAACGGATGTTCAGGATTTAACTCCAATATGCGCTTTGCTTTTAGCCCTTCTTGAGCATCTGGCATTTGTGATAACACTTTTTCCATTTCAAATGATAAGCCATCTTCACTTACAAGACATACAGGATGTGTCTTTAGTCGTGTTGATAATCTTACATCTTCAACAACTTCTTTTAAAATTTCTTTAATCGATGTAAACACATCTTTAGATGCTTCTTCTTGTTTCTTAACTTCTTCTTTTTCTTCATCACTCATCAAATTCAAATCACCTTGATTTATCGACTTGAATGGTTTTTCTTTGTATTGATTCATAATTTGAATGACAAACTCATCAATATCATCTGTTAAATATAGGATTTCATACCCTTTATCTTTTATTCGCTCACTTTGAGGCAATGCATCACATTTATCAACAGTATCTCCGGAAACATAATAAATTTCTTTTTGATCTTCTTGCATGTTGTTGATGTACTCTTGTAATGTCACATACTTTTTGTCCTTGCTTGAAACAAACAATACTAAATCTTCAAGTAATTCTTTGTGTTGTCCAAAATCTTGATAGATGCCATATTTTATTTGTAATCCGAAGTTTTTCCAGAATAGCTCATACGATTCTCTATCATTAACTTGCATTAATGATAACTCACTTTTGATCTTTTTCTCTAATCGAGATGCAATTGCTTTAAGTTGACGATTATGTTGTAGAATTTCCCGGGAAATGTTTAACGATAAGTCAGGTGAATCAACTAAACCTCTTGCAAATCGAAAGTAATCGCCAATCAACTCTTTTGCCTTATCCATAATAAAGACGCCTTTGCTATAGAGTTGTAGTCCTTTTTCATACTCATTTGAATAGAAATTAAACGGTGTCTTTTTAGGTATAAAAAGCAACGCAGAGAATGTCATGTTGCCTTCTACCTGCATGTGAATGACTTTAGCTGGATCTTCAAAATCATTAAACTTATCTTTATAGAATTGATGATAATCTTCATCATTAATATCGGATTTGCTTCGCTTCCAAATTGGTATCATTGAGTTTAGTGTCTCAATTTCATCCTCTTCGTCTTTCTTCATATGAATCGGATAACGAATATAATCACTGTATTGTTTGATTAGTTGTCTTATTTTGTAAGATTCTAAAAATTGGTCAAATTCTTCTTCATTTGCGTCTTCTTTAATTTTGCAAATGATTGTTGTTCCGTGATTGTCTTTTTCTATACTAGTTAATGTATAGCCCTCAACACCACTTGATGTAAATTGGAATCCAGCAGATTCATTTACTTTTCTTGTTTGTACGATAACTTGATCACTCACCATAAATGCAGAGTAAAAACCGACGCCAAATTGACCAATAATGTCAACATCATCTTTACCTGATTCAATCGCTTCTTTAAATGCCCGCGAGCCACTTTTAGCGATTGTCCCTAAGTTTTCCTCTAATTCATCTTTGTTCATACCAATACCATTATCAGATATTGTCACTGTTCGATTCTCTTTATCAATTTCAATTTTTATCGTTAAATCAGTACGATCAATATTTATCGAATCGTCTTCTAAAGATAAAAAATAGATTTTATCCAATGCATCTGATGCATTAGAAATAAGTTCTCTGATAAATATTTCTTTATTGGTATAAATTGAGTTAATCATCAAATCCAATAATCGCTTGGATTCAGCTTTAAACTGTTTTGGTCTTGCCATATTTCCTCCTTGAATAGTATTAGCACTTGTATAATAAGAGTGCTAATACTATTGTAGCGACTTTTTATTTTTTTTCAAGTCTTACGAAAAAAAATGCCGTTTATACCGGCACTTTTCGTATGTATTGTAATCCGACACAGTTTAATCCTGTGTGTACTCCAACCGTTGAGATTAAATCTGTTAAGAACATCTCAGTGTTTGGAAACTCTTTTTTCATAATATCAAATAGTTCTTGCCCTTTTTCTGGTGCTTTAACATGCGCAATACAAATCAAGCAATTTTCATCGACATTATGTTCTTTAAAGTAATTGATCACAACATCCCAAGCTTTTCTCATGGTTCTTACTTTTTCAAAAGCATCATTTTTACCACCTGTATCCTTAGCAACTTTTAATATAGGTTTTATATTGAGAAAACCGCCTAGTTTTGCAGCCATAGGTGTGATACGACCACCTCGAGCTAGGTGTTTTAAATCATCTGGAATTATAAATGTCACACTATCATCAATCGATTTTTCTAATAAAGGTTTGACTTCTTCAACAGTCATTTGCTTGTCAAATAGCTTTCTTGCAGAAATGGCTAAATGCAATTGATTACTTGCTGTTGCATAGCAATCTACATAATCAAATGGTATATCAAACCGCGCTGCTGCAGTGTGCATCGCAGATAGTGTTGATGATAAACCTGAACTAATCATAACGCCAAATATTAAATCAACGCCTTCTTCCTTAAGTTTTTCAAATAATTCTTCTATACGGCCAACGGGTGGAAGTGAGGTTTTTAGTAGTTTTCCTTCTGCAATTAAATTGTAAGTATCATCTATCGTTATCGTTTCCCCTTCAAGATACACTTTATTACCATCAATTATTTGCAAAGGCAAGGCATACAATCCTGCCATTTGAATATTTTGATGATAAATATTGCTCCCGCTATCAGTAATCACCGCGACTTTCATTTAATCACCATCCTTTAAAAGCATTATACATTATTCAAAACAAAAAAACCCACAAAATTGGGAATTTTTATAATACTAATGATGCTTGAACAGCAATACTTTTTAAACCTGCGTGAGCTGCAAGTACAGCAGGTAGTTCTGAAATTTCAACTGCAATGTCACCAAATCTTTGTTTTAAGTTAGTGACAAAGCTTTCTGCAATATCTAGCCCTTCACAATGCAATACATGGATTTTATTTACTCCTGCTTTGATTTCTTGTTTCGCAAATTCATCAAGCATCAAGCCAAATATTTTTGTCTCTGTGCGTGCTGTATTGAACTTCTCAATTGTTGTTCCCCCATTTTTTAACATGAGTAGTGGTTTGATTTTTAAAAGGGAAGACAGTGCTGCAACAGCTGGTGATACACGACCACCTCGTTTTAGTTGATCCAAAGTATTTGGAAATAGAAAACTAGTTGTCATATCAAAGACAGTTTTCGACATAGCAAGAATTTCCTCTTTACTTGCTCCTGCTTTTGCCATTTCTGCTGCTTTTAAAACAACGTCTTTCATTGGGCCAGCAATACTTAGTGAATCAACGATATCAACATTCTCAATATCGTTATCCGTTATGGCTAGGCGAAATGCTTGGTGTGTCCCTGATAAAAAAGATGATAATGTAAAGACAATGATGTGGTCAAAATTTTGAGATTTGATTTCTTTCATCATACCATCAAGTAATCCTAAATTAGGTTGAGTTGTTGTTGGAACTGCTTTTTCTTTAAGTAGTTCAATAAGTCTTTCTGGTGTCATCTCAACTTGATCTTGGTATTCTTTATCGTTTACGATAATAGAAAGTGGCGCGATTTCAATGCCTAATTTTTTAGCTTGCTGTAAATCTAAACTGATTGATGAATCAGTCACAATGCAAATTTTACTCATATGATTTACCTCCTGAGTCATTACAGAATTATACGTTTAATTACTTTGAATGTCAAACAATATGTTTAAAATTAATTTGACTTGATTTCTTTATATTTCCTCTTTAATTGATTACAATATGAATATGAAACAACTAAAAGATGCAATCAATGTGGAATTAGAAATAAAAAAGTCACGCTTTATCACTTATCTTTTTCCTGTAGATAATGAAGTATCCGTTAAATTACTAATCAATGATGTGAAATTAAAACATCCAAAAGCAAATCATCATTGCTTTGCTTATGTATTGTCTAAAGACAATATTGAACGTTTTGATGATGATCATGAACCAACACATACTGCTGGGAAACCTATGTTGTATGTTTTATTACAACAAGAAATCGATCAAACTTTAGCAATTACCGTTCGTTATTATGGTGGTATTAAACTAGGCAAAGGCGGTCTTGTAAAAGCCTATACTCAAGGTGTTGCGACTGCATTATCAAAAGCAACTTATCAATCATTCAACGAAGTTACTTATGTCATGTTTTCTTGCCCAAATCAATTTGTGTCTCAAGTAGAAGCATACTGTCACCATGTTGGTGAATTAATCGATTCATCATTTGATAATGAAAGAGGAACTTTCACAGTTAAACTAATGTCTGAAGTTGAATTCATTATTCATCTAGAGTCTATGACAAAAGGAACCATAGAAATTCATGATATTGAAAAAATATTAGAATAATGC
>CAYGIY010000108.1:0-4612 GCA_964350055.1 uncultured Erysipelothrix sp. | reverse complement strand
CTATTCCCAAGAAAGTTGCGGTTAGTATCCCTGGTATCGCTTGTGGTAAAACAAGTTTGAATGTTGTTTGTGTTTTATTTGCTCCAAGAGCTAACGATGCAAAGCGATGATCATCAGGAACCACTTTTAATGCTTCTTCTGTGGTTCTAATAATAACTGGTAACAAAATAACAGATAATGTCAATGCTCCAGCGATTAAGTTGCTGCCATTGGCTGGTGTAAACCTCATCGTCAATGGTACAAAGACCGTAATTCCAAGTAATCCAAAGATGATTGATGGGACTCCTGTTAGTGTTTCAATAAAACTCCTCATGACTTTCGTTATACCACTATTTTTTGCAAACTCATTGAAATAAATAGCGGAGAATATACCAAATGGTAAAGCAACTATTAGTGTTAAAAAAATAAGATACAGCGTTGTCATCAATGAACCAAAGATGCCACCACCTTCTTGTGCAAACATCACTTCAAACACAACTCGATCAGCTTCTTCTAAATCTTGAATCATCATGGAAGCTCCTCTGCTTGTTAGTGAGCTTGGATGATTTTCATAGGTAATCCGCGACAGTACCCAATCTTCATCCAACGACAAAGGCGATTTGGTATAGTCTTGATTAATCATGTGTGCAAATGGTGATGATGGTGCAACATATGCTACTTTGATTACACTATCTCCTGCTAAATCTTGACTCTGTTCTAGTGCAATACCATAGCGAAATGAAAGATACACATCCCCACTTAGATTAGGAAACTCATATTCTTGGTTAAGATCTGGTTGTTCAAAAACGGCAACATAGTTTCTTGCATGATAGTTTCCTCTAATCAAATCAAACGATAATAAACCTGATCCTTCCTTAATTACAAAGAAGAAAATCATACCTAACGATAACACAGATAAAAATGTGGCAAGTCCTACTGCTCCATGTAGAAACAGTTCAGTTAATTTACGCTTAATCATGGACATTACCAATCCTTTTTTTAATGGTATTTAAAATGAAATTAGTTATAAGAATTACAACCATCAAAAGAATTCCCACAGAAAAGCGGATATCATAATCAATGCCTGTGGTTTCTTTTAATCCTTCTAACATCGTAGAGGTTAATGTGCTTGTTATATCAAACAACCCAAAGGATGGACCACTTTTTGCATTACCCGCAACAAGAGACACGGCTGTTGCTTCTCCTAAAGAACGCCCAATGGCAAGTATTGCACCTGAGAAGATCCCAGATTTTGCTGCTAAAAGTGATATCTTAAACCGTGTTTGCGTTGGTGTCGCCCCTAAAGCTAATGCAGCATCTTCTAAAGTTGGATCAATCGATCGAATAGACACTTCACTGATTGATGTTATGGTTGGAATACTCATCAAAGCAAGAACAAACACGGTTGCTAAGGTACCACTTCCACCACCGCTAGAAAATCCTAGATAACGTGCCAATTGATAAATAAAAGGGAGCATTAAACCAACACCAACCAACCCAAACACAATAGAAGGGACTGAAGCCAATAGTTCAATAACGGTTCTCATCACACTAGAAATCTTCTTAGGTGCTATTTTGGCAATGAATAATGCTGTGAGTACACCAATTGGAAAAGATAGTAAAAGTGATAAAAATGCTATGTATAATGTATTGATAATTAAAAACCCTGCTCCATATGCAGTTGAAACAAAAGTAGGACCATTTAACCAAACACGATTGGTTAAAAACTGATAAAGGTCCACAGAACCAAGTCCCTGATTATTACTTACAAAAGGTAAAATTCCGCGTAAGGTAATAAAGAATATAATAAGAACGATAAAACTAGCGGATAAAAAACCAAATATGGATAGAAATCCGTATGTTATGACATCTATTTTTCCTAAACTAGATCGTTTGCTTCTCATTTAACCTCCAAAAAAAGAAAGGCCCAAGATGGGCCTGTTGCTAGTACTGTGACTAATCGTTGATGACATCGCCCCAGGTTGCAAGTTCACCTTTATAGATTCTGACTAATTGATCTGCTGTGACATTATCCACAGGATTATCTTTATGCACAATTGCTACAATAGCATCCCATGCCAATTGACCACGTGTATCTTGAGGTCCACTTAATTCTTCATCTCTAAATGGTCTTGATGAATAGCCAATATGAACACCATTGACACCATCTTTTTCATCTCCTTGAGAACGTTTGTAACCATCTGAACTTCCAGTATGATTATTCACAGTATTGACGTTTCCACAACGAGGTGAAAATGCTGCGCTCAATGCTTCCGCAATACGAGTGATGGAATCTGATCCACCAAAATTTAATGTCACATCATTATTATCAAGTTCACAAACCGGATGATTTCCTAATAAGCTCGCCCAGTTTCCATTACCGTTTACTGCTGTTGCACCTTCATCGTTGATGACATCAGCGCCATCATTTGATTCCATAAATGCAATAAATGCTAGTGTCAATTCATACTCACGTTCATTAACATAATTTCCATCGACACGTCTCATATAAACAAATGGACGCTTTAAACCGTATGTATCATTTAAAACGTTGGCTTCAGTAGCTTCAACATTTTCAAAGTTTAAAGGCTTAATTGTATCATTAACACTAGATAATGAGACATAACCAATACCAGCAATATCTGTTGTCATGGCCGTCATGATGCCAGCATTGTTATTGGTGATAAATCCTGAAACAAGAACACTATCATCTGATGAAGCATCTTTAAACCCGATTCCGCTCATAAATCCATCACGGGTTCCACTTGATGTGTCACGTGTGTACACATTAATCTTTTCTGATTCAAATCCATTGTCACTTGTTGAACTGCATCCTGCTAAAATGAGCAATGCAGTAAATATCAAAACGAATAATTTAGTTTTCATCTTTTCCTCCTATGGATATTTACACGCTTATCATAATGGGATGATGTTAACGACTAATGAAACAAATGTAAAGGTTGTGTTAATAAATAAAAAAACCGATGTTACTCGGTTTAACCAAAATCGACATATTGAGCTTTCTTGCGATAGATGACATGTTCACATATATTCTTAGTATGATCACCTGCTCGTTCGATATTCCTTAATAAACCTACCGTTGCAAATGATATACTCTTTTTATCTTCAATCGAAAAATCAATTTTTAAAGCAATACGCTTAAACGCATCATCCATCAGCTCATCCGCTTCTGCCGTTTCATAAGCAAGTGATATATCATCTGTTTGCATGGTTTTAATGGCCGCATCAAAATTAGCAAAAAACAAGTCAAATATATGAGCAGCATCCTCTACTAGTAATTCTGGAAACGTTTGGTTTCGAATGATGTATCGTGCAATGTTTTTTGCATAATCTCCAATTCTTTCAAGATCATTTGCAATTTTTATAGCCGTTAACACTCGACGCAAATCAATTGCAACAGGCTGCAACAGCGAAAGCACTTGCACACAAGTTTCATTGATCTCAAGCTCGCTATTATTGACATGTGCATCACTTTCAATAATAAATAGAGCGTGATCTTTTTTATCATCAAACAATGCTTTTTGTGCTTGCTCCATCATGAGTCGGACTTGTTTTGCCATTGTTAATAATAATTCTTCTATTTCTAATAGTTGTTCATCAATTTTCATCATACACCTCTCTTCTATCATAATAACGAATTGACAAAACACAATGAAAAAAAGGTTAAGATTTAGTTAATTTTGGAAGTAGAACAGTGAATGTCGTTTTCTTATTGGGTAAAGAAACCACATGAATACTGCCTTGGTGGGCTTCAATTAATTCCTTAACGATTGACAAACCTAATCCACTACCTCCACTGATTCGATTGCGATCATCATCGATACGATAAAAACGTTCAAATATATGTGGTAAGTCATTAGGTTGTATGCCTATTCCATAATCTGTGATGGCAATAATTTTTTGATCTTGATTGCCTTGAATGGTTATCTTTATGCGCTGACTGTTACTATATGAACAGGCATTATCAATCAGGTTAATGAAAACTTTTAAAAGTGATGCTGAGTCGGCAAACACAACATCATAATCTTCATTATGAATGGATACGTCAATATTTTTCTCATTGATTTTTAGTTTGAGTGTCTTGACTGCTTCAAGAATCATTGCATGCACATCCAATGGTTGTTTGTTTAACAGTATCGTTTGGTTACTAAGTTTTGATAAATACAGTAAATCTTTAACAATGGTTTGAAGACGCTCAACTTCGTTTTGGATTTGAACTAAAAACTCTTTATTTGCTTGCTCATCATCAAAGTCTTCTCGATTTAATATTTCTACCATCCCTTTGATGGCAGTGATTGGCGTTTTTAACTCATGAGAAGCGTCTGCAATGAAACGCTTTTGAATACGTTCTTGATATAGTAACTTTGTCACATCTTGTAATACCACAAGACAACCTTGATAACGATTATCTTGAATGATAGGAATCGATATGCATTGGAAATCAACAGAATCTAAAACGATTGTTGTGGTAAGTGATTGCTCATTTAAATACACATCATTAAGCATTTTTCTAAGCGCAAGTGGGATACTTTTACTTTTAATGTTGAATTCATCATCTTTATCATTAAGAAGTAATTTAAACGATTCATTAATCAATTTAATGTCACCATAT
>CAYGIY010000107.1:0-4648 GCA_964350055.1 uncultured Erysipelothrix sp. | reverse complement strand
GTATTGCTATTTCTTTTGTTTTAAAAGGTCTCTGATTTCTCTAAGTAGTTCAATATCTGCAGGTGTTGTTTCTACAACAAGTGCAACTTCTTCTTTTTTCTTTGTTTTTTTTATTGCACGAATCACCAAGAAAATAAAGAATGCAATAATAACAAAATCTACGATGTGTTGAATAAATACACCATAGTACATTGCAATTTCAGCAATGTCTTCTGTTGCGGGTTCTATAACCCATTTTAGTTCTTGCAAATTAACATTCCCTAACATCAATCCAATGAGTGGCATTAGAATATCATTAACAAATGATGTTACAATTCGACCAAGCGCGCCACCAATAATCACAGCGACTGCTAAATCGATTACATTTCCTCGTTTAATAAATGCTTTGAAATCTTTAAACATGTTTCCTCCTATTCATAATAACCTTGCTTAATCAAATCTGTTTTAAATGCATGAAATGCTTCATCAAAACTGTAAAAGATAGGAATTTGATGTGACGTTAATGCACCAACAACAAAAGAATTAAATCCTACTGGGCATTCAACGCCATTTGCTTGATTTCGACTTAGTCTTAAATCTGAAAAAATCGGATATATGCGTATCTTTGGGTTTTGTCGGTATTTTTCGATGGCCATTCCTAATTCAACCATGGTACCAGTATCTCCCGTTGCTAGTTCAAAAAAGAACACATTAGCAAAATCAACGTGTTTAACATCTTCATTAAATATCTCAGTGGATGTTAAGGCTTTCGTGTTATCCAATGGTAGATCAATTGGATTAGCGATAAAATAATCCGATTTAATATTTAAACTAGAAAGCATTAAACCTTCATGTTTTCGTTGTTTGATATCGGCTTGAGAAAAAAGTGGTCCTGCATTATAAACATAAATCATGATTGACCCTCTTTAATAGCAGTTTGTAATGCCTCATATAGCGATTTGAATCCTTCATCAGGAATATATCTGCCAAGTTGAATACTTGGCTTTGTCTTTCCATGAAAATCACTACCTACTGTTTGAAGTAACCCGTACTTTTGAGCCATATTTTGATAATATTTTATTTGTTGAGGTGTATGATAACTACTATATGTTTCGATACCAATGACATCATGTGCAATGATTTCCTTTAAAATGCTCTCATCTTCGTGAATATTATTACCAGGATGTGCTAATATGGCAACACCACCAGCATGCTTTATCAAATCAACTGCTTCTTTTAGTGTGATATATTCCATAGTGATATAAGCTGGTTTCCCGAACGAACATAAATCCCAATAAAAGTTTACATAAGGATTATCACTTCTAGACTCACTTTTTCTAAATGGTTTTAGAAGTGGATGTTTTGAGTTACGCTCGTCATTCAACACAACTTCTGCTATCATTTCTCCTGTTAAAACACCATTTACCATAAGTGATTCACAAGCTTTTGTATTAACAATAATGTCCAATGCTCTTATTTTCTCTAATAAATCATTTGAGTTGTTTACTTCTTGTTTATGATAAAACTCTTTCATATTTTTGAACCCTTCATAATAGGGATCAACACCATATCCTAAAACATGTAAATGAGTATTATTAACCTTGCAGTCAACTTCTATTGCGGGAATAATTGTTAAATCAGATGGAAAATGATGGGTTAGATAATCAATCACCCCTTCTGTTGTATTATGATCTGCAATCGCAAACACATCGACGCGCGCATGTTTCACTTTTTCAATCAATTCACCAACAGAAAACTCACCATCATCACTATAAGTAGTATGCATGTGTAAATCCATTTTTTTCATATTGACCTCTTTAATTTCATGATTACATTATAACGTAACTCATAAAAAAACCCAACAAGGTTACTTGTTGGGTTGAGTTAACACGAATTATAATGTGATTTCGTCTGATTTTGTAATCTTCATATAAATTAAGATTGAAACCACAGTCAACAGTGACAATACCGTTGCTAATGCAGCAGCATATCCGTAGTTGCCTCGTAATACAAATGTATAAATAGATAATGTTAATGTAATCGTTCTTGCGTTATAGAGCAAAATCGCACTTGAAAGTTCCGTAATAATGGTAACCCAAGATAGAATAGCACCAGCAATAACACCAGTTGCCATCATTGGTACTGTAATCTTAAAGAATGCCTTCATTTTTGAAGCACCTAAACTAATAGCTGCCTCTTCAATAGTAATTGGAATCTGCTGTAAAATTGCAACAGAAGATCGAATCGTGTAAGGTATCCTTCGAATTACAAGAGCGATAACCATAATAGCCACTGTACCTGTTAGTACCATTGGTTGGCGGTTAAATGCCATGACAAGTCCAATACCAACAACCGAACCTGGAATAATGTATGGTACCATGCTCAATGTATCAACAAAGTTATTGACAACATTGCTTCTTCTAACAACAAGGTAAGCAATAAATACAGCAAACAGTATGGTAATCATTAATGCTAGCCCACCAATATAGAATGTGTTTGGAATCGCTCGACTCATGCGCTGAAGTGCTACACGATAACTGTTGAGCGAGTACCCATCTACAAATATCTTACCCGAGGTGTTTTGAAAGGATTGATAAACAATCAAAATCTGAGGTAAATAAGCAATAAACAGAATGCCATAAATGTACAAATGAATCAGTACATTGAATATACCTTTTGCTTGTTTACGTTCAATCGTATTCAATGAATTCATCGTGAATTTAAAATGACTCGAAATATACTTTTGTCCTAAGAATATTGCTGTTGTGATTAGAATTGCAATAATACTAATCGTTGCAGCAAAGTTGTAGTTTCTACCAGTTTCTCCCAAGAATTGACGATAAATTTCAACCGTGAATACACGATATCCTTCACCAATCAATAATGGTGTTCCAAAGTCAGAAAATGCTCTCATAAAGACAAGTAGACCGGCTGCAAATATAGTTGGCATGGTTAATGGAATAATAATTTTAAAGAAACGTTTGATTCCACTAACACCCATGTTTGCAGAAGCTTCAAGTAAGCTGTTGTCAATCTTTTTTAGTGCTCCCGAAATATATAAGAATACTAGTGGCATTAACTGTAGTGTTAAAACCAAAAGAATGCCATTAAATCCATAAATATCTGGGACACTAGTAAAACCGAAATTGACACGAAGGAATCGAGTAATAATACCGCCTCGACCCAATAATTGAATCCATGCATACGCACCAATAAATGGTGCCGACATAGCACACAAAATAACAATAATCTGAACAAAGCCTTTACCTTTAATCTTATAGAAATTAAAGAAATAAGCCATTGGATATCCAATGATTAATGTGAGCATGGTCACCCAAACGGTAACACTAAAGCTATTAATCAAGGTTTGTAAATAGTATCGTTCACTAAAGAATTTCTCAAACCATTCAAAAGTAAACACACCCTCAGCATTGGTAAATGAACCACGCAAAATCATAATTAGTGGGTAAATCAGAAATAACGTATAAATTGCTAAGGTAATCAGTGATAGGACTGTCCAAATATCAACAACTTTTTTGCGTTTCATCATTATTTGCCTTTGTATTGGTCATAATCGTTTGAAACGCCTTTTACGATATTGACAAGTCCATCTTCAGTAAAGATATTAATTTTTTCAGCCTTCACTTTTAAGAACACTTCAGTATGTGGTTCTATAATTTCGTCAATGCTTGATTCTTGGACAATCTCAATGCGTTGATCACCAAATACTTGTACAAAATAGTTTGTGTTTAATCCTAAAAACGCATAATTATCAGTCACTGCTTTTAATCCAGTGTCTTCTGTGACAATATTGAATTCTTCAGGACGAATTGAAGCAACTACTTTTTGGTTTTTCTTATGCTCATCTAAAATGTTATCCATTTTTATTTGATAACCATTTTTAAATTCAATAAAGGTCTCGTTATTTTCAACTTTTAATTCAGCTTGAATTAAATTGGTTTGACCAATAAATGAAGCAACAAACAAATTTGCTGGTCTTTGATAGATATCTTTTGGAGTTCCAAGGTGTTGGATCTCACCATCTTTCATGATCGCAATACGATCACTAACAGCCATGGCTTCTTCTTGGTCATGAGTAACATAGACAGTTGTGGTCCCTACATTTAACTGGATGTCTTTAATAGCTGTTCTCATTTCAACACGCAATTTAGCATCTAAGTTAGATAAAGGTTCATCCATCAATAGTACATCTGGATGAATAACGAGGGCTCTTGCCAACGCTACTCGTTGTTGCTGTCCACCTGATAGATTCTCTGGCATACGCTTTGCATATTCACCGATTTGCATCAAATTAAGAAACTTCTGGGTTTCGGTTTTGATTTTTGATTTCTCTACCTTCCGATTTTTTAACCCAAATGCAACGTTCTTCTCAACGGTTAAGTGAGGGAAAATCGCATAGTTTTGAAACACCATACCAATGTTTCTTTTTGCTGGATCTAAATCATTAATTCTTCTATCACCAAAGTAAAAATCGCCACCTTCGATTGTGTTAAATCCTGCAATCATACGCAACAAAGTAGTCTTTCCACATCCAGATGGACCAAGGAGGGTGAAGAATTCACCCTCCTTTATGTCCAAGGAAAGACCAGTAATAACGGTGATATCGCCATAACGCTTTACAGCATCACGGATTTTAATACCTACGCTC
>CAYGIY010000106.1:0-4737 GCA_964350055.1 uncultured Erysipelothrix sp. | reverse complement strand
ACATAAAACAGAAAGTATTTTCGTTTAAAGATCGATTCACGATTAAAAATGAAAACCAAGAAGATATTTACACAGCAGTTGGTAAACTCATGAGCTTAACTAAAAAGTTGACCGTTTATAATCAAACAGGCCAAGAAGTGATTTACTTGAATCAACGATTTAAGTTCTTTCTACCTCAAATTGATGTTTACTTTAATCAACAGTTTGAGTTCTCAATCAATAAGAAGTTCACATTTATTAGGCAACATTATGAGATTAGTGGATTACCATGGCATGTAGAAGGAGATTTTTGGGCACATAATTATCAAGTACTCAATCAATCAGAGATAATTGCTAAAATATCCAAAGCTTTCATTTCATGGGGTGATTTTTATGAGATTGATATTAAGGATGATTTGGACATTGAAAAAGTAATTGCGATTGTGTTAGCGATCGATATTGCAATGGCTGCTGCAAAACACACTCATGCCACAGGGGCAGCAAATCATAGCTAAGACAGTCAGTTTTTGCGTGGTTTGATTTGCTAAATGTGTTTGATATATGTATAATGAAATAGTAGCACGACTACAGAAAGGAATAAGAATTAGTAAATGCAAGGAAAAGTAAAGAAGTTTAACAAAGAAAAAGGTTACGGTTTCATTAAGTTGGAAGACGATCGCGATGTATTCTTCCACTACTCACAACTAGTGATGGAAGGTTACAAGACAATTGAAGAAGACGCTGAAGTTGAATTCGAACTAGTAAACGGCGAGCGTGGGCTTCAAGCGCACAACATTGTTAAGCTATAATCACTAAAAAGTTGGGATTCCCAACTTTTTATTTTATGTTAGAATAATGCTTGGAGGACATCTATGGCAAATGTATTATCATCGATTTTTAATTTCGATAAAAAACGATTAAAAGAAATAGAGAAGTTAGCACAAAAGGTAGACGATTTAAAAGAGAAATACAAAGCAATGTCGGATGATGAGTTAAAATCTCAAACCGGCATTTTAAGGTTGCGACTAGAGAATGAGACATTGGATGACATCATGTTTGATGCGTTCGCAATTGCTCGTGAAGCAGCGGTTCGCGTAATTGGTGAGTATCCATATTTTGTTCAAATCATGGGTGGTATTGTTTTGCATCAAGGTGACATTGCAGAAATGAAAACAGGGGAAGGTAAGACATTAACCTCTGTTTTACCAGTATACTTAAATGCATTGCCAGGTAAAGGCGTACATGTGGTTACAGTCAATGAGTACTTAGCACAACGTGATGCTGAGTGGATGGGTGAAATTCACCGATTTTTGGGGTTAAGTGTTGGAGTCAATATTCGAATTAAAACAGCACAACAAAAACGAGAAGCATTTGAATGTGACATCACATACACAACAAATGCAGAAATTGGATTTGACTATCTAAGAGACAATATGGTCACGGTTGTTAAAGAACGTGTGCTGCGTCAGCTTGAATTTGCTTTAGTGGATGAAGTTGACTCGATTCTTATTGATGAATCTCGGACACCACTAATTATTTCAGGTGGTAAAAAGCAAACAGCAAATCTATATCAACAGAGTGATCGCTTTGTCAAACGATTGACTGAAGGTCAAGATTTTGAAATTGACGTCAAAGCAAAGACAGTGCAATTGACTGAAGATGGTGTTGCCAAGGCAGAAAAAGTATTTGGTATTAACAATCTATATGAACTTAAACATACCCATCTGGTTCACCATTTACACCAAGCTTTAAAAGCAAATTACATCATGATTCGTGATATTGAATATGTGGTTCAAGAACGTCAAATTGTCATTGTCGATCCATTTACAGGACGATTAATGCCAGGTCGTGCGTATTCTGATGGATTGCATCAAGCCATTGAGGCAAAAGAAAATGTACCAATCAAACAAGAAACAACAACAATGGCAACCATTACTTATCAAAACTTTTTTCGCTTATATACAAAACTAGCAGGTATGACAGGTACTGCAAAAACTGAAGAAGAAGAGTTTTTAAGCATCTATAACATGCGTGTGGTGGAAATACCAACAAATAAACCAGTTGTACGTGAAGATTATACTGATGCAGTCTTTGGAAGTAAAAAAGCAAAATTTGAAGCACTTGTTAGTGAAGTAAAAACATTGCATGAAATAGGCCAACCGGTACTTGTTGGTACGATTGCTGTTGAAACCAGTGAATTTCTAAGTAAAATGTTTACCCAAAGAAAAATTAAACATGAAATATTAAATGCAAAAAACCATGCTCGTGAAGCAGAAATAATTGCAAAAGCAGGCCAAAAAGGTTCTGTTACCATTGCCACAAACATGGCTGGTCGTGGAACAGACATCAAATTGGGTGAAGGTATCAAGGATTTAGGTGGATTAGCGGTTATTGGTTCTGAACGACATGAATCAAGACGTATTGATAATCAATTACGTGGACGTTCTGGACGTCAAGGTGATCCTGGTTATTCGCGTTTTTATGTTTCAGTTCAAGATGAGTTGATGGTTCGATTTGGCTCTGAACGCATGGAAGGTGTGTTTAAAACATTAGGTGATGTACCAATTGAATCTAAATTAATCACACGTTCAATATCATCCGCACAAAAACGAGTGGAAGGTGTTAACTTTGATATTCGTAAAACATTACTTGAGTATGATGATGTATTAAGACAACAACGTGAAATTATTTATGAACAACGAAACTTCATCTTAGAAAATGAAATTGTTCATAATGTTGTCAAGGATATGTTTGATCGGGTTGTATTGAATGTCATTGCCTCATATACTGATAACACACAAAAAGAGCCAAGAGTTGATATTGAAGGAGTACTTGAAAACTTCAAGAAAATGGGATTTGAAGATGCAAAAGTATCTAAAAAAGAGTTGTTTGATAAACCATTAACTGAAATAGAAGCTATATGTACAGATGCTATTTGGCATTTCTATGATAATAAAATCGCAGAGTTTAGAGAACAAATTTATCCAGTAGAGAAAAATTTAGTGTTACGAATCATCGATCGTGCTTGGGTTGAACATATTGATACGATGAGTAAACTTCGTGAGGGAATTCATTTACGTTCTTATGCTCAAAGCAATCCACTGCAAGCGTATGTTGCTGAAGGATTTACAATGTTTGAAGAGATGATGGCTCGTATTTCACAAGAAACTGTGTTCTATTGTATTAATGTAAAGATTGAGAAAAAGTAGGTGAATGTATGGAACTGTATGAATTAAGACAAAATATTGAAACTATAGTAGAAAAGCTTAAACAGCTTGGAGATTCTCTTTGACTTAGATCAGAAAAAACAAGCAATCCAAGACATTGAACATCTAATGACACTTGATGGCTTTTGGGATGACAATAAAAAAGCAAATGTTGATATTGCAACTATGAATCAACTGAAAAATACTGTGGATGCATACACACGTCTTAATACTGTTTTTGATAATCTTCAAGAAGCAGTGGAGATGATGAAGAATTCTTTTGATCAAGATATGAAAGATTTGATTGAAATGGAATATTATCAAAATATAAAGCTTTTCAATGAGTTTGAAGTAGCCGTTCTTTTAAGCCATGATTATGATAAGAAGAATGCGATTGTTGAACTTCATCCAGGTGCTGGTGGTACTGAAAGTCAGGACTGGACTCAAATGCTGTATCGTATGTACACACGTTGGGCAGAGAAAAAAGGCTATAAAGTTAGCGTCCTTCATTATTTAGATGGTGATGAAGCTGGAATTAAGTCTGTTTCCTTTTTAGTGGAAGGTCCACTAGCATATGGTTATCTTAAGACGGAAAAAGGCGTGCATCGATTGGTTCGTATTTCTCCATTTGATTCATCAGGTAGACGACATACGTCGTTTGCTTCTGTAGATGTGATGCCAGAATTCGATAATAATATTGCCATAGAGATTGATATGAATGATATTGATGTTGAAACGATGCGAGCAAGTGGAGCAGGAGGGCAACATGTCAATAAAACAGATTCAGCTGTTCGATTAACTCACAAGCCAAGTGGTATTGTTGTGACATGTCAGTCAGGACGTTCACAGATGCAAAACAAAGATCAAGCAATCAAGATGATTAAATCGAAACTTTATCAAATCGAGATTGAAAAGCAACAAGAAAAGCTAGCTGATATCAAAGGTGAACAAAAATCGATTGAATGGGGAAGTCAAATCCGTTCTTATGTATTTGCACCTTATACTTTAGTTAAAGATCTTCGGACACAAGTTGAAGAAGGAAATGTCAATAAAGTGATGGATGGCGATTTAGATCAATTCATTTACGCAAGTTTAAAAGCAAATGTAAAATAGAAAACCATGGGAGACCATGGTTTTAATCTTCAATCACTAACATGTTGCACTCATCAAATTCCCAAACATCACCATAAGCAACTTCCCAATAGTAGCCGTCCAAGTCGATAAAATAGCCACCATAACCACCCCAATCTGTTGGTTGTGGTGTTTTTATGATTTTGGCACCTGCTTTCTTTGCTCTTTGTATAATCTTGTCTACTTCAGATGCCGATTTAGCATTGTATGCAAGTGTGATTCCTGAAAATCCAACTGATTTTTCTAAAGATAACGATGAATCAATGTCATGTGCTAAGTTGTCAATTGGATAGAGTGCTAATCGTGAGCCTTCATTTCTAAAAAAGATGATGGCTGGATTAGATTCTTTAATAGTTGCTTCAAATCCAATTTCATTAAAAAAAGCATAAGATGACAGAATGTCTTTGACACCAAGTGTGAT
>CAYGIY010000105.1:0-4784 GCA_964350055.1 uncultured Erysipelothrix sp. | reverse complement strand
GCCAGAGTATTATCAAAATACTTGAGAAGATTCTTGAGATTCATGTCGGAGAAACAACAAAAAATGGCATGTTTACTCTTGAATATTCGAGTTGTTTAGGGTGTTGTGATAAAGGACCAGTCATTCGTTTAAATGATAAAATCTATAAAAACTGCACACCTGATAAAATAAAGGCTATTATCTCAGAATATCGGGGGTATCAACATGGTTGAAAGAAAGTTAATCACAAAACGTTGTGGAATTATTAATCCAATGTCAATTGATGATTATATTGCACATCAAGGGTATAGCATGCTCCAAAAAGCCATGTTAATGGAAAAAACCAGCATCATTGAAGAAATTGAACAATCCAAAATTCGTGGTCGTGGTGGTGCTGGTTTTTATGCAGCCATCAAACTATGGGGAATGGCAAAAGCAGTGAGCACGTCAAAATATATCATTTGCAATGCTGATGAAGGGGAACCTGGTAACTTTAAAGATCGATACTTGATGGAAAATGATCCCCATTTAATCTTAGAAGGCATGATTATTGCAGCGTATGCAACTCAAGCCACACATGGTTACATCTATATACGTAGAGAGTATGATCATATTATTGAACTGATGAAATGGACTATTAATCAAGCAAAAGAACGCGGATTTTTAGGTGATAATATCTTAGGGACAAAGTATAGTCTGGATATCGAAGTGCGCTCTGGTGCTGGATCTTATGTTTGTGGTGAGGAGTTTGCATTGATTGAGTCTATTGAAGGAAAACCAGGTAGAACACGTGTCAAACCACCATATCCAACCAAACAAGGTTTATTTAACAAACCAACACTCATTCAAAATGTTGAAACATTTGCAAATTTTCCGCTTATCATTGAAATTAGTGGACAAGAATATGCGAAGATTGGAACACCATCATCTACAGGAACAAAGCTCATAAGTCTTTCAGGTAATGTAAAGAGAAAAGGCGTCTTTGAAGTTGAATTTGGAACGAGTATCATTGATGTCATTGAGCAGTGTGGGCAAGGTGCAGAAGATAATCATCGGATCAAAATGGTTCAACTAAGTGGAGCATGTGGTCCTATTATTCCTGAGTACATGTTGGATATGATTATTGATTTTGAAAGATTCGAAGAATTTGAGTCGAAAATGGGTGCTGGAGCAATTATTGTCATCGATGAGCGTTTTGACTTATTTGATATACTTCATCGTATCAACACTTTTTTTGCTCATGAATCTTGTGGGAAATGCACACCATGTCGTGAAGGTCATTTGCAACTTGAAAAACTAATTCAAAAATTTGAACATAAAGAGGCTACTTTAAAAGATTTGATTTCTCTTGAGTCATTAACCCGAGTGATGCATCAAACATCCTTATGTGGCTTAGGTCAATCATCGCCGACTGCGATCGTTTCTTCATTAAGATACTTTAGAGATGAGTACCTTGATTGTATTGAACACCCAATTCAGTCACGGGAGGTAACCATATGATTAAACTTAAAATCAATGATAAAGTCATTGAATCAACGACAGCTAAAACAATTCTTGAAGTAGCTAAGGAAAATAATATTCAAATCCCAACACTATGCTATTATCCAGATTTGGATATTAAATCAGACTGTCGGATTTGTGTTGTTGAAATTGAAGGTAGAAAAGGATTGGTCACCTCATGTTCGACACACGTTGAACATAACATGAGCATCAAAACAAATTCTCCTAGAGTGCTAAATGCTAGAAAAACAATCACTGAGTTGATTCTATCTAATCATGATGCGAATTGTACCGCGTGTGTAAAGAATCTGAATTGTGAATTACAATCATTGGCAAACAAACTTGGAATCGATGAAAACAGATTTGAACATGTATTACATGTTAAACCACTGGATGAATACAATCCTTCTATTTTGCGTAATCCCAATCGCTGTATCAAATGTGGTCGCTGTGTCGATGTTTGCAAAAACATACAAGGAATTAATGTTTTAGAAAGTATGAATCGCTCACATGATATTGAAATCACTCCAGCTTATGGCAAGTTTTTATCGGATCAGTCATGTACCTTCTGTGGACAATGTGCCAGTGTTTGTCCTGTTGCGGCAATAACAGAAAAGGATGATACACATGCTGTATGGGAATTACTTCATGATGATCATAAACATGTGATTGTCCAAGTTGCTCCTGCAGTAAGAGTATCACTAGGAGAAGAGTTGGGAGAACCTGTTGGTGAGATTGTCACTGAAAAAATGGTCACTGCTTTAAAGATGCTAGGATTTGATCGTGTATTTGATACTGATTTTACAGCCGATCTAACAATCATTGAAGAAGGCCATGAATTAATTGATCGCATCCAAAATCAAGGGGTACTACCGATGATTACATCATGCTGTCCAGGATGGGTTAGCTATGCTGAACAGTATTATCCAGAGATTCTCCCTCATATTTCATCGTGCAAGTCACCTCAGCAAATGTTTGGTGCCTTGGCAAAAACATATTATGCTAAAAAAGAAAATATCAACATTGATGATTTAGTGGTGGTATCAATTATGCCATGCACAGCAAAAAAATATGAAGCAAAACGTGATGAAATGAAATCAAATCCAGATTACTATGATGTTGATTATGTTTTAACCACACGTGAACTTGGAAAAATGATTAAACAAATGGGTATTCATTTTGAAGAACTTGAACCACACCCATTTGATTCTCCATTTGGTATCACAACAGGTGCAGCAGTCATTTTTGGTGCAACTGGTGGTGTTATGGAAGCAGCGTTAAGAACGGTTTCTGAAGTCGTGAATAAAAAACCACTGGAATCCATCAACTTTAAAGAAGTTAGAGGATTAAAAGGCATCAAAGAAGCTGAGATTACATTGAATCATCAAAAATTGAAAATTGCAGTAGCTCATACATTAGCTAATGCTAAAGTATTGGCTGAACAAGTAAAAGATGGCAGTTCTGAGTATGCTTTTATTGAGGTGATGGCTTGTCCTGGAGGATGTATTGGTGGTGGTGGCCAACCATATAACACAACAAAAGAGACTCGACTCAAACGAATCTATGCAACCTATCGTGCAGATGAAGCTGCTTTAATTCGTAAGTCACATGAGAATCCTGCGATTGTGGCATTGTATAAGGAATTTTTAAAAGAGCCTTTAGGTCATCATTCCCACGAATTATTGCATACGACCTATACCAAAAGAGAAGATCGATTAAAATAAGTGTGATTATGGCACCATAATGGTAAATATGTAATATTGAAATTAAAAAGCTTTCATTGAGCATAACTATGCATATTGAAAGCTTTTTTAAACTCGTATTTATTCGATTGAGAAGTACTATTAGATATATGGGTTTAATTAATTTCTCAACAATATATTAATCAAATACTTATCACATATATATCGTATGCGTGAACAACATATGATAAAATACGTTTGCGTGAAACTCTATGATTTTTAGTGTCATTTCTGTAAAGATCTTTTAGTTTTAGATTAAGGTGAAATAAATCAATTAGGTTCTCTTTAAGAGTAGATGAAACAACAAAGCTCACCCGGTAAACCACTGTTTTATAGCACGCAATGTATTATGCTAATCAAACACAAGTAGGAGGTGTTGATGATGGAAATACTGGATGCAATATTTAAGCGAAGAAGTATCCGTTCTTTTTTAGACCAACCCGTTGAACAAGAGAAGATCATCGCGTGTCTTCAAGCTGCAATGGCTGCATCAACCGCAGCCAACAGTCAACCATGGGAGTTTGTGGTTGTCACGCAATCAGAGACCCTAAAACGATTCAGAGATGAATTTGTGTTTGCTAAGTATCAAGCACCGTGTGCGATTGTTGTGTGTTCAAATAAGAAACTCGCATTTAAAGGACCAGGTCATCAAATGTGGATTCAAGATTGTAGTGCTGCAACACAAAACATACTTTTAGCAGCCACAAGTCTCGGCTTAGGAAGTGTATGGATTGGCATTTATCCTTTAGAACATAACATCAAGCGTTTAAAGAGTATCATTAATTTACCAGAAGATGTGACACCGCTTAATATTATCTATCTTGGATATCCCAATGAAGTAAAACCTCCTCGTACACGGTATAATGAAAAAAGAGTGTATTGGCAAGAATACGATCAAACACGTAAACATCGATTAAAAAACAAACCTAAAACAGGACATTACTAAAGAGCTAACATCTTTAATCATTGCTAATCGATCCGATGGATATCGCTGTTCATCAACAAGAAATACAAACACTATTAGAAGCAAGTGAAGAATTTTTTATATTAACTCAAGGGAAGCCTCCTTCAATAAATGCTGCTCATGCGTTTTTTACTGATTTGCCTTTTAATAAATCACTTGATGATAAATTATGTCTAGGTGTATTTCAACAAAAAGAACTCGTGGGGATTATCGATTTAATCAAATCATATCCAAAACCAGATGTGTGGTTTTTAGGACTATTATTGATCCATCCAACGTTTCGCTATAAGCATCTTGGTAAGGACATCATGTTTGAATTAGAGCAAGCTTTAATCAAAGAAGATGTTCAAACATTACGCCTAGCCATTATCCAAGAGAATGATTCAGGTTACCAATTTTGGCAAAAAATCGGGTATACACTTAAAAAAAAGCAACCGTATAAGGTTGCTGATAAAGACACAGAAGTGTATGTGATGTCAAAACGACTGTAAATAAAGCCTTCTATAAATTGATAAGGCTATCGTCATCAAATGTTGATAGCCTTTTTGTAACTTGGTTTCATTATAGAATCAGAAAAATAGATGAACACAACTTAATAT
>CAYGIY010000104.1:0-4838 GCA_964350055.1 uncultured Erysipelothrix sp. | reverse complement strand
GTACTTACTAAGTGAAAAAGAAGAAGTTTTAATATCTAAAATGAATATGACAGGTGCAAAAGCATGGGAAAATCTACAAAATAAAGTTACATCAACACTGATGATTGATGTAGAAATTGATCAAGAGGCAAAAACATTGCCACTACCTGCTCTTAGAAATTTAGCGTATCATAAGGATGCAAGTGTTAGAAGAGCGGGTTATGAAGCTGAGTTAGTGGCGTACAAGGATATTGAAACTGCTTCTAGTGCTGCTTTAAATGGTATTAAGGGTGAGGTTTTGACTCTAAGTCAGTGGCGTGGTTATGATAGTCCTCTTGATGAAACTCTAACTAAATCAAGGATGAATCAGCAAACATTGGATGCAATGCTTGATGCGATTAAACAGGCATTACCAAGTTTTCATAAATATTACAAACATAAAGCAAAACTGCTTAATCACGACAATGGACTGCCTTTTTATGATTTATTTGCTCCTATTACAGAGACATCATCAACTTACACATATGATGAAGCTATGGATTTTGTGATTAAGCAATTTAGAACATTCAGTGATGAATTAGCTGATTTTACGCAATATGCATTTGATAATCATTGGTTGGATGTTACACCAAGACCAGGTAAACGTGGAGGTGCGTTTTGTTCCAATATTCATCCAATAAAACAAAGTCGTATCTTATCAAACTTTGATGGTAGTTTTTCAAATTTAACAACACTAGCACATGAATTAGGACATGCCTATCATGGACATCAACTAAAAGATGAGTCGATACTCAATAGTCGCTATCCAATGCCAATAGCAGAAACAGCATCAATATTCTGTGAAAGTATTGTTGTTCATGCTACGATGAAAGAAGCAAGTAATTCTGAAAAAATAGCAATTTTAGAAGCTTCTATTTCTGATGCTGGTCAAGTGATTGTGGATATTTTAAGTCGATTTATTTTCGAAAGTTCATTATTTGAAAAAAGAGCAGAAGGTGTAGTCTCTGTTGAACAGATAAAAAGCCTTATGTTAGATGCTCAAAAGGAAGCTTATGGTGATGGATTGGATCATAACCAACTACATCCCTATATGTGGTTAAATAAACCACATTACTATTCCTCAATGCTTAACTTTTACAATTTCCCTTATGCATTTGGACTACTATTTGCAAAAGGTTTGTATGCACAATATTTACAAGATGGTAAACCATTTGTTAATAAGTACAATCAATTGCTACAAGCAACAGGGAAAGCATTGATTAAAGATGTTGCACTCATGGCAAATGTCGATATTACAAAGCCAGAGTTTTTTAAACAATCAATATCACTGATTGAACGTGACATTGATCAGTTTATTGAGTTAACAAGTAATCAAATGACTGATAGATAAAAGGAACAACATGATGAGATTAGAACAATTGTATCCATCAATATTCAAGCGTAAGTCAACTCGTTTATTTAAAAAGCAGCCTCTAAGCAAAGATGACTTAGATTTTTTAATCAAAGAAATAGAAGAAATTGATAGTTTAACAGTTTCAACATTTGATTGGATGATTGTTTACTATGAGCAAACCAAGTTAAACGTCAATGTAAAAGCTCCTGCATATTTTAAGATGTTAATCAAAGATACAAACATGAATCTAATAAGCACAGGATACATCATGCAACAATTAGATTTAATTTGTAGTCAAAAGGGTATTGCGACATGTTGGCTAGGATTTAATCGTATAAAAAAAAGCAAAACACATCCTGGGTTTTATGAGACTATTCGCCTTGCGGTTGGATATGCTAAAAATGATGTGCATCGCCATAATCAAGAAGAGTTCAAAAGACTTCCATTCAATCGTATTTGTAATAGTCATCGGTTTTTAAAAATCATTGAACCCGCACGATTATCACCTTCTAGTTTGAATCAGCAACCTTGGTATTTTCAAGTTGAGAATGACACTGTGACGATTATAAAAAGACCTCCACATCCATTGGTGGATATTTTGCATCGGCGATTTTTTGAGATTAATTGCGGTATCGCGCTATTGCATCTAATAGTTGCTATGAAGTATTACAATGTGGAGTATGAACTTGAATTAAATGTGCAAACAAAACAAGATTCAACATGGCTAGCAAAGATTCATATTCATCACTACTTAGTTACATAACCATAATTTAACATTACTTTATTTACGGTATGATATAATATCTCATAAGAAGCACAGTAAGGAGTGTGTTAATGCTAAAAAAATCAAAAGCACAACCCCCTGCATATGCACAAATTGCTTTAGATATAGCGGCTCGTATCGCACGTGGGGAACTAAAAGAAGATACGAAGGTTTCTGGGCGTTCAACGATGTCTAGTGAATATGGTGTTTCGCCAGAAACAATTCGCCGAGCCATGATTCTGTTAGAGCAAACGGGAATTGTTCATGTTGCAGAGAAAAGTGGTGTCATCATTAAATCAAAGGAGAAAGCGCTATTATATTTACAGCAGTACTCATATGATGCTGGCGTAGATTTACTCAAAGATGAATTGAAAGAAGCACTTGCTCATAAAACGGCTATTGAATTAGAAATCATTAACATCATCAACCAAATTATCGACTTATCAGATCGTTTTAGTAATATTGATCCACTAAAGAAATTTGAGTTTTTTATACCGGCGGAGAGTTGGCTTATAGGTAAAACACTAAAAGAGTCCAAGTTCTATCAACACACTAAGGCAACAGTCATCGCATTTAAACGCAATAAACAATTACTTACTTCCCCAGGGCCTGATATTGTTTTTTATGAAAATGATGTTGTTGTCATTGTAGGTAGTCCAGAAGTTGTAGATTCTGTAAAACGATTTATTGATGTTAATCCTATGAAAATCAAGGGAAAATCTATTGAAAATCAAATTATTTAATGTAAACTATAAGGATAGGAGTAAGGGGTATTAGATGGAGATTTTTATTGTTTTTTCTAAAACGGGAACTTGGTTATCACGAGTTCTTTCAAAGGCAGGAAACTTTAAGTACATGCACTCTTCAATCAGTTTTGTTGAAGACCTATCTGAGATGTACTCTTTTGGTCGTTTAAAACCAAATAATCCTTTTATTGGAGGTTTTGTAAAAGAAAGTATAAACCAAGGCGTTTACCAATTTTCAAAGAAAAATGAAATTAAAGTATTCAAAATGAAAGTATCTGATGCTCAAGCTCAAATGCTAATGTATGAAATAAATCGTTTTGAAGAACAAGCTAGACTTTATCACTATAATTTTCTTGGACTTGTTTTTATACCTTTTAAGATAAAATATGTTCGTAAACATTATTATTTTTGCTCGCAGTTTATATCAGAGTTGTTAATGAAGATTGCAATCTTAGATCAGAGTATTGCACCTGAATGGACAAGTCCACGTGATTTAATTCAGTATCTTGATTTAACACTTGTGTTTGAAGGTTACATCCATCAATATCCACCTTTAAAAAAGGAATACAAAAAATACGATTACACATCGACGATGCTTGATCGCTAACATATAACACTTCATATATAAAGGAAAGAGAATATGAAATATACAAAATCAGAAAAAAGTTGGATTTTGTACGATGTGGCGAATTCTGCATTTATTTTAATAGTTACAGCGACAATTCCGATTTATTTTCGATCAATTGCGGCAGAACAAGGGGTTCCTATTCATGTGATAACCGCTTGGTTTAGTGGAGCGACTTCTGTTGCGGTTTTATTATTGGCTTTTATGGCACCTGTTCTAGGTGCTATTGCAGATTATCGTGGTATGAAGAAGAAGATGTTTGGACTATTTTTAGCAATAGGACTTCTGGGTGGACTTTCATTAGCAGTCACAACACAATGGCAAGCGTTTGTGATTATGTTTATACTGGCTAGAATAGGCTATTCAGCGTGTAATGTGTTTTATGATTCAATGCTTATTGATGTTGCTAGTGATGAACGCATGGATATGGTGTCATCTTCAGGGTATGCTTGGGGTTATATTGGAAGCACTATCCCCTTTATAGCGGGGATTGCTATTATTTTTACACTTCCATTTGGCATAGAAGTTCAAACGGCAACTCAAATTTCATTTGTAATTACCGTGTTATGGTGGGGAATTCTAACAATCCCCTTGTTTAAAGATGTTAAACAAGTGTATGCTCTAGAACCACAACCAAAGATTGTCAAAAGCTCCTTTAAACGAGTTGGTATCACACTTAAAAAGATTTATAAAGATAAAAAACTGTTTTACTTTATTCTTGGCTATTTTATGTATATTAATGGTGTCTATACGATTATGAGTCAAGCAACAAATTTCGGTGGCGAGATTGGAATTGATGATAACCTCATGATTATTGCACTGCTTACAACTCAGTTTGTTGCATTTCCATTTGCAATATTGGCTGGACGATTGGCAAAGAAATTTGGACCATTAAAACTCATCAAGTTTTATATGATTGTGTATACTTTTGTTGCGATACTTGGATTTCAACTATCTCAAGCTTGGGAGTTTTGGTTACTAGCGATTATCGTTGGTATGGCACAAGGTGGTATTCAAGCATTATCACGTTCATACTTTGGGCGCATGGTGCCTAAAAATGAGTCGAATGAATACTTTGGATTCTTTGATATTTTCGGAAAATTTTCGGATGCTATTGGCCCGGCATTTATTACGGTTTCTGCCATCTTATTCCAATCTGCACGACCAGGGATACTGGCATTGATTATTTTATTTATTGGTGGTTATATTATGATTAACAAAGTTGACAAGCTCACAAACGCAAAAGGTTGAATATTCAACCTTTTTTATTGTAAATGAAATGACAATTTTGGTAATTGTGTTACAATAATAATCCAAAGGATAGTGTGTGAT
>CAYGIY010000103.1:0-4977 GCA_964350055.1 uncultured Erysipelothrix sp. | reverse complement strand
CAATTAAAAACACGTCTTTAAAACAACAAGTGATTAAACAAAGAGAGTTTATCAATGATAAACAAGGCTCAGATTCTGTATTATCGTTATACATGTTGGTTGATCAAGAACCATCAACATTTGCTTCTAGTAGCGGCCCTCATTGCTTTTACACCGAAAAAAACACAGGTCTTTCAAAAATTAACTTAGACCAAATCAAAGATGAAAACGGCACATTTACAACAAACATCGATGAGATCTTCATATGGCTACAACAGTATGTTACTTATAACACCTTTGAAATATCCATCCCTTCTTTACGAGATCCATCATTATCCCCTAAAGGCCAAACCGGTATTATCGTATCCATCTTATTTGACTTTAAACTCACCAAACACATTGCCGATTTAGGATACTATGAACAGTTTAAGAAGTATATTAGCGATATCATTGTCGATCACTTTGATCATTACTATTGGCCAGGTATTCAAGCACACACAACTAAAACCATCGTTGCATCTCCACTGACAGTACATGCACAAACAAACAATACCGAAGGTTCTTTAACAGGCTGGTCATTTATCAATAAACCATTCCCTGTCGACTACCATTTTTTAAGAGTGAGTAAGTCAGTACTAACCCCCATTAAAAGCATCAAACAGGCAGGCCAGTGGACATTTAATCCCGCTGGGGTTCCGGTTGCTATCTTAACAGGTAAACTCGCTGCCGATGCCGTGCTTAAAGATCTTAAGAAGTCGAAAGGTTAAATCATGATATCAAACTCAACACAAAACACCACAGCTCCACCAAAAGAACCATTAACGGTTGAATCTGTAAAACGCTTGTGGTCAAAGACATACAACACCCAAGGGAAACCCGATTGGTCTCATATTTTTTCTTACTATCATGATGATATTGTCTTTGTTGACTCTATTCAAAAAATTGAAGGGATTCAACCATTTCTTGCCATGTGCAATCGTTTAACCAAGCGCTGTCAATCACTCCATATGGAACTGATCAATGTCATGAAAGTCGATCATATCATCAGCATAGAATGGATCATGACCATGTCATTTAAAAAGTCACCATCAACACCAATCTATGGTTGTACTCGACTTACACTAAATGAAGATGGCATGATTACCCACCAACGTGATTACTATGATCTTTGGGGTGACATCTTTAATAACATTCCCAATTTTAAAAAACGCTATCGCAAATTTATGGCGAAGCGATTTGGATAAGCCTATGAAAAATCGTCATTTTCCGGATGAACTGATGTTTTTAAAAAACCGAAAGCTTCCCCAACATACAACCACAGCCTCACTTAAAGGGAAAGTGTGTGTCATCACAGGAGCAACATCAGGAGTCGGTTTAGAAGCAACCAAACAGCTTGTTCAAGCACAAGCTCATGTGGTGATTATGGCACGCAACTTAAATAAAGCAAAACAACTCAAAGAAGATATCAAGTTGCAATATAATCAAACCATTGATATCATCATTGCTGATTTTTCATCACTGGATGATGTCAAAACAGCAGCAAATACTCTATTAAGTCACTACCCTAAGATTGACATACTCATTCATAGTGCCGGTATTCATTCAACAAAGAAAACATACACAAAAGAAGGATTTGAAACCGTATTTTGTGTGAATCATTTAGCTCCGTTTCTTTTAACACATCTACTATTAGAGCGATTAATCGCAAGTGCACCAGCACGTATCCTCTTTATAAATTCCGAAGGCCATCGATTCAATGGTCTAAACATCAATGATCTTCATTGGAAAAAAAGAATGTACACGGGTCTACGCGGTTATGGTGCTTCTAAAACCGCACAACTTTTGGCCATGTGGGAGATTGATGATCAACTCAAAGGAACTGGTGTGACAATCAATGCCATGCATCCAGGTGATGTTAAAACAAACATAGGCAGCAACAATGGTTGGTTCTATCGCTTTTTTTCAAAACACGTGACCCACAAGTTTCTACAAAACCCGGCTATCTCTGGTCAATCTATTTATTATTTAGTTGCTGATCCATCCATGGCAACCATCAGTGGTCAGTTTTTCAATTTGACAATTAAGGAAAAACCAGCCAAGCACGCCCTAAATCGAGCACTTGGAAAACAGATCGATCAGATTAGCAAAACACTGACAAAACTTGATTGATAAATTATTGCAAAGAAAAACTCACCAAATTGTGAGTTTATTTGTATCATGGCGGAGGACATGAGATTCGAACTCACGGAAGCTTTCACTTCGCCACCTTTCCAAGATGGTGCCTTAAACCGCTCGGCCAATCCTCCAAATGCTTATTCATTATACAAAATCTAATGCTACTTGTCATCCAAAAAGTCAATGTTTTGACAATTTCTGACAATTTACTTTTGACAATTTATGCTGAATTTCAATGGTTTCATTTTTACTTAAAGGGAATTTTGAAATACTCAAGGTTGCTGCTAAAAAACTGACAATCACACCAACACTTAAAATCAAACCCAAGTATAACTGTGTGGATTCACTTTGGACTGGAAGTTGCGGATTAAACCCGACCAAATCAATGAGTATCCCAATCATAAAAATAGCACCTGCTTGAGAAAGCTTGTAAAAGAACGTCATACAACCAAAGTAGGATCCTTCTTTACGTACGCCATGTTTGAGTTCATCCATGTCAATCGCATCCGATATCATGGCATATGGAATCGTAAATAGAGCCCCGGTACCTGTACCCACTAAGATGGCATAAGGAATAAAATACACAAGCATCCCTTGAATTTGAAGATGAAAGGCCACCAACACGCCAAAATACAAAATACCCACCATCGCAATCAACAAGCCAATGAGAATGCCATATTGTTTGCTTGTTTTTTTAACCACATGTATCCAAAGAGGCTGAGATAGAATACTAAAAAGCATTTGAATGCCAAGGACACTTGCTATTAAAAAACTACTAAATCCAAAGGTGTAGGTAAACACATGAATACCCACACTGTTAACAAAAGCAGAGGCCATGTTAATGAGTGCATAAGCAAGCGCCACACTCACAAATGCCTTATTTGCAAGTGGTGCTAATAACTTTAGAAATAGTTTTAAATTCAATTGACGTTGCTGTGGTTCAATGATGAATTCATTTAATCGTGGGATATACTTTTTTGTTGAAAAATAAGTGATGAGCGTCACCGTAACAAGCAGTGTGACATAAAAAATCGACATGTTACGATATGCCATTGGATTTAATTGACCAATGACGTACTCATCATTGGGTCGAAAAAATAAGGCCATGCCTAAGGCTACCGTTGAAACAATACCCACCATAAAGAAAATGGAACGAATACTTTGTATTCTTGTTCTTTCATGATAATCTTTGACTAGTTCTGAACCTAGTGCTGCATAAGGTGTTAGCAGCATCGTCATAAATGACTTATAAATAATGACAAACACAAAAATGAGAATTGTTTTATTTGTTAATGACATATCCACTGGAATATTAAACAATACTAAAATACTAACTGCAACTCCCACCATGCCAATCAGAATGTAAAGATGGCGTCTACCAAAGCGTTTGGAACGTGTAAAATCAGAAACATACCCCATGATTGGATCTGTAAATGCGTCCCAAAAAACACTCAAACCGATTGCCAATCCAGCAATGGTTCCAGGCATGTTTAACACAGCCGTCATAAAAAATACAAAATATGAACTGACGACTTGCATTGCAATAGAATTTCCTAAATCACCCACACCATAACCAATCTTATCGCGTGTTGAGACTTCATTTTGAGTTTGTGCCATGACATCATTATAATTCAACAAACCAAAAAATGTTATTTGAATTTCAAATTTTATTCATTTTTTTACGTAGACTAAAGCGCTCACTTAAGAAAGTCGATAATAGAATGAACGTTGCGCCGATTATTTGAATGTACCCCATTGTTTCACTTAAAAATAGCGTAGCCATAAAAATAGCAGAAAGCGGATCAATATAACTGATCATTGCTACTGATTGACTCGTTAATCGCGTCACGACATTGAAGTAAATCGTATAGGCAAGTCCTGTGTGAAATACGCCTAACACAACAAGTAGCATCCACTGAACTGGCGTACTGGTACTAATACTAATTGGATCTAGCCACCACACATACGGAACCAAAATTAACCCTGCCCCCACAAGTTGAATCAGTGTTCTCTTAAAAGGATCCACATCAACAACCATTTTATTACCAGTAATAACAGTGGCATAGAATAATGCTGCTAAAAGCGCATAAACAAACCCTACAAGCGAAGTTTCAAACAATGTTGAATCATACCCCTCCGCCACTAAAATCAATCCAATTAAAGCAACAACGATTAGCATGACTTGATAAAGCTTCACTTTTTCTTTTAAAACCACGACTCCTAAAATAACCATGAGTATCGGCGCTGTGTAGTAGATGATGGTTGCTGTTGAAACGGTTAAATACTGATATGCTTGAAAAAGTAACACCCAGTTAATGCCAATTAATGCTCCCAACCCCATAAGGATTAACCAAGATCGTTTTGATAGTTTAATGGATTTTTGTTTAGCCATTTTTATGTATCCAAAAATAAACAAGGCTCCAATCAAACCCCTTGCCATTGCAATCTGAGCTGAACTGAAACTCATGTTTCGTACAAATAATCCTAAGCTACCAAAGGTAAGCATAACAAATACTAAGAGTAATTTATCTTTTATCATAATGTTCACTTAAAAAGATTAAATCACACCACCTCATGAAACACAATGATAATTTCACTTAATACCTTATGCCTTATGCCTATCTATATTTTTTATTTCTAACTCAATCTACCTTGACCTTGTTACTCAAGCCAAAATAACGTTCTCTTGTTGATTTTTAAATACTTATGTTATAAAATATAAAAGCACCTGCCCGAGTGGTGAAATTGGTAGACGCAGTGGACTCAAAATCCACCGATAGAAATATCGTGACGGTTCGACTCCGTCCTCGGGCACCATTACTT
>CAYGIY010000102.1:0-5026 GCA_964350055.1 uncultured Erysipelothrix sp. | reverse complement strand
AACCATTGCTGGTCTCTTATCGATACTGTATGTTCAATATATGCAGTTTTACTTTTTATATATTTTTTGATACTCTGCAATGATTGGTTTCATAATTTCAAGATACACATTAAAATCGTCTGCTTCTTTTGCTTTTTGATAAGCAATATAACTTGCTTCTCGCAGCTTGATGCGTTGTGTATAAATTGCTTTTCTTTGACTTGAAAGATGTGAGTCACTTGCTTTGATACGCTTGTTTGGTGTTGGGATATGATTTTTCTGATCTAAGAATAAACGATACGCGAGTCCTTGATGACGATGGCGAAACCCGCCTGCTTGTGTTTGAATGATTTGCTCAATGGTTGCGACTTCAGTTGATAGTTCTGTTTGATATGTTTTGAGTAACTGATCTATGATTGGGTTTCGAATAATCATGATACTGGCCCCACGATGATCCGATTCATACTTTTCTAACCATGCATCACCACAGGTGACATCCGCCAGTTCTGCTAAGACATCATCACAATAATCACATGCCTTGAGTTGAAATGGACCTTGACCCCAATCTGAAACAGACAAGTCAGATGCCATGGCAAACGCGCTTGTTTGCTTAGTATGAGCTTTAACAGCAAATTCACTTGCTGGTTGCCCTTCTACTTTGATGCGATAGTCAAAGTGTTGTAGCTGATCTGGATCTAGTCCAAGTTCCATGGTCATCGCCTTTGTAAACCACGTGCTTTTTAGATGCCCACACACAATACCAATCGTATAAGCGACATGCTTTTTAAAACTTGCGTCTTCCTTTATTAACAGCCGAATCGCTTTAATAAAACATGGAATACCAACAAACACAAACCGTTTGTCACTTTGTCTAATTTGATTGATAACCTGTGACATTTCAACTGGATAATACTTTGAAGTTGCTCCTTGTGTGACTTCTTCTTTAGAATATGATATCTCATATTCAAAAAGCTTGTTGTCGTGGTTTGATGCTTTAACATGGACAATGCCATCGACATCATCTCTTTCTAATAGCTTCAATGATAACCATGTCACAAAGCCACCGGATGTGCTATGCAAACGCATGGTTTCATCCTTAACATAACCTGTTAATAACCTTAAGTAATACCCTGTACTCACATGATGATAAATGTCACGAGTTGCTTTAAATAGTGCATCTCCAAGTTGATCTTCATTGTTGCTTCCATTAAAAAACGGGCACACTTGTGCTGTTTCCTTTGTTGCTTTTTGATGATTTAATGTTGGCTTGTACATGCCTTGTGTGTCAAATTCGATGGTATATGGAGAATTTATAGTGGCAGCACAAACACCGCACCCACTGCAATACCCTGGGTTGATCACTTCATCAATTAATCGTAAATACTCATTATCTTTACGATTCATCAACATACCAAATATACTCCCCATCCATATTGAGATACGCTATGCCACATACACGTTCAACTTTCGCAATTCCATTTGCTTCAAAGTAAATAGGATTGACAAAGTACTCGTCAATAATCATGTTTAAATTGGTATCCATGACTACAAAAACACGTTCATGCACAGAAGATAACATTCGCATCGAATAAAATGGTGTTGGTTCCATGTAGTAATTCATATAAAACAATTCTAGTTTTGTCTCTTGTTCAACCTTAGCAACAAAATCACTGGATAACACACTTTTATGTTTCAGTGTAAACACGGGATTCATATTAATTTCGCGGTATAAATCATACAACGCTTTTGCATCATAGTATGTTCGTGATGCTTGGCGAATGGGTAATTCATTGAGCTCTAAATCATAAAAGAAAGGGTTGCGATCTTCATCAACTGTTCGCATAATGCGTCCAAAATACCCTGTCAGATTATCAAATATTGGTTCAACAACCACAGACCCATCCACATCAATGAGCCCATACATATCTTCTACATCACCCATGTTGCTGAATTTGACCACAATTAAATGATCGAGATTCTCGACCTCATCCAATGATTTACGTGGTTGAGTCCGATGATCAAATTCGCGTTTCTCATCGAGACATTGTTGCTCATTAAAAATTGTTTCATCAAACGTTTTTGGTTGTAACCAGCCAGATGAAGCAATCATCCATACGATTAATGCAATAAATAATATTGCCAATACGGTATAGACTCGCATCTCTACCGTGAATTTTCTAAAAAATCTTCTCATATTAACCTCGACCTATATTGTAGCAGAATTTTAAACCAAAAAAAATACAGGGAAAGATTATTTCCCTGTTTGTTTGAGTTGATCGCGATAAGCTCGATATTCTTCTGGAAATGACTTTTTAAGTTGACTCCATACAATCATCAAATCATCTGAAACCTTACGTTTGCTTTTTTTAAATGCAATCATAGCATCATGAGCGAGTTTTATGGCTTGTTCACCTTGTTTGTTTTCAACATACAAGCTCGCCAAAGCGGTCATGACTTGGGCATGTTGTTTCGCTTCTGGTTCATTTTGCAAAATGGTTACGATTTGATCGATGCCTTCTTGATGTTTTTCGATGGCTTTGATCACTTGAGTGTACATCACGATGACATTAGGTAAAAACTGTGTTTGCTCATCTTTTTTAGTTGCCAAAGACAGTGCTTCGATTATCACTTCATAGGCGCGTTTGGTTGAACCAATACTTAAAAAATAACGCGTTTGATCGAGTAGCTTCACAATCGATTGTTCATTCTCAATTAATTTTACATTAAATTCAGCATCCAGTGTCACTGCTGTTTTAAGTGGTAATTTTTGACCAATTTCACTATACCAATCTTGTTTGATTTTTAAGTAGGTTTTTCCTTTGTATTCAAACTTTTGCATATCATCACCTATTCATTGTCTTTCTTAGTTATTCTTTTCATAGTTCCAAGCGTCCTTGACCATGTCTTGTATTGTTTTTGTTGTTTTCCAACCTAATTCTTTACAAGCTTTGCTCGCATCGGCATAACAGATTGCGATATCACCATCTCTACGATTAACAATCTCATAAGGAACATCCACTTGATTCACATCCTTAAAGGTATTAATGATGCCAAGTACTGAAGTCCCCTGACCGGTACCTAAATTGTATATGGATACTGTTGGTTTTATTTTTTCAATGGCATACACATGCCCAATGGCCAAATCAACCACATGAATATAATCTCTGACGCCTGTCCCATCAAAGGTTGGATAATCGTTGCCATAAACTTTTAATTGCTTCAATAATCCTTTTGCCACTTGGCTTACATATGGCATCAAATTATTTGGTATTCCAATGGGTCGTTCGCCAAGCTTGCCACTTGGATGAGCACCCACTGGGTTGAAGTATCTTAGTAAACTTACCGCAAACTCTGGGTTTGCCTTAGCAGCATCGCTGAGTATTCGCTCACTCATGGCTTTGGTTTCACCATAAGGATTGGTTGTCCTTTTAAGTTCCATCTCTTCTTTTAAGGGCGACTCTTGATCACCATACACGGTCGCACTTGAAGAAAACACAAAGCGATTAACACCATAAGCTAAGCATACTTTTGCTAGTACAATGGTGCTTAGAAGGTTGTTTTGGTAATAGTCTAATGGAATACTCACAGACTCACCCACTGCCTTAAAGCCAGCAAAATGAATGACACCATCGAATTGATGATGGTTAAACAAAGTGGTCACTGCATCTTCATCGGTGACATCTATTTGATAAAACACAACCTTTTTACCAGATAATTGTTCAATTGCTTTAATAGCATCGATGGAACTATTGCATAGATTATCTGCAATAATGACGGTATGATTGTGATTTAAAAGTTCCACACACGTGTGTGAACCAATATAGCCGGCACCACCGGTTACAAGTATGTTCATGATTTTGTCCGTTCTACTTTAGTTATAGGTTAAGAGTTCTTCTTCTTTATTTAAGTAACGATAGCCACCACTGGCCATAGCCAATAGTTCATCTTCACCAGGGTAAGTTGTAATTGGGGCAATCCAGCTAATCCTTGAAGCCAATTGATTAACAAAAGCTTGATTATAAATAAGACCCCCAGTTAATAGTATTTGATCGACCCTGCCGTTGAGAACAGTGGCCATGGCACCGATCTCTTTGGCTATTTGATAGATCATCGCTTCAATCACCCATTGTACTTCTTGGTTATCTCCCATTGTATCAATGAGATGTTTCATATCATATGTATCAAAATAAGACATAAGACCACCCTCATTAATCAAAATATCGCGTACTCTATCTAAATCATAATCTTGGTCTTTAACTAACCGTAGCAAATTTTCACTACTAATACCACCGACTCGTGATGGGGTAAATGGTCCTTCCCCATCGAGGGCATTGTTGACATCGACAATACTGGCATACTTACAAGCACCTACAGAAATCCCACCACCACAATGAACAATGATCAGTCTAAGCTTATCAAGGGGCACCCCCACAGCTTGAGCATAATTACGTGCGGTTTGCTTTTGATTTAATGCATGAAATGTGGAGCGACGATCATACCCTTTTAGACCACTGTATCGTGCTTTTAAAGAAAGCTCATCAGTGACTGGTGGATCGACAAAGATCACATCCACATTGAATCGTTTTTTCCAATCATAACCAATCATCAGTCCTAAATTGCTGGCATGTGATCCGTATTTCATTGTTTTGACATCTTCTAATACTGCTTCATCCACAGCATAAATCCCACCTGGTACTGGCTTAATCACACCACCACGGACAACGATGACGTCCATCGTCGACAAATATATTTTCTCGCGTGTACAATAGGATTCAATATCACGTGTACGCAAGGTTTGTTGGTCTAAGATTGTTTTAAATCCTTTAAAATCACTCGCTTGATAGCGAATGGTATGCTCAGTGATGCAAGTCGTATCGTCAAAGAGTGCAACTTTAGTTGATGTTGAGCCAATGTTACATACAAAAATTTTTGCCATGATTTCTCTCCTTGTGATGGTTTAATTCATTTATACAAAAAAACTAAAAATGCATAAACCTTTCAGTTTCTTGGTTATTCTCTATCTTCAATCTGTGGCCTAATCTAATTC
>CAYGIY010000101.1:0-5222 GCA_964350055.1 uncultured Erysipelothrix sp. | reverse complement strand
TCGCTTCTTCTCTATTCTCTATTTTTGCTGATTGGCTAATGATGTTCATTGAAGTAACACGATATTTCTTACCTTTGTATTCTAGTTGTTCGTTCATTTTTGGTAAGTTTTTTCTTGCCTCTTTATATATGCAATCTTCATATTTTAAACAACACATTAGTTTTCCACATTGACCAGATAATTTTTGAATGTTTAATGCAAGCAATTGGTTTTTTGCCATATTAATTGATATAACATCAAATTCACGTAAATATTTAGAACAGCAAGTTTCAAGACCACATGTCCCAATACCCCCAATAAATTTTGCTTTATCGCGTGGGCCAATCTGCCTTAATTCAATGCGACATTTAAATATAGCTGCTAATTGTTTCAGTAGTTCTCTAAAATCAACACGTTCATCAGCAACATATGAGAATATGACTTTTGAACGATCCAATGTGTATTCAGCTTCAATAAGTTTCATGTCTAAATTTGCTTCATCAATGCATTGTTCACATATTTCTTTCGCATCTTCTGCAAGTACTTGATTTTCATTGAATGCATCGATGTCTTCTTGTGTTGCTTTTCGCAGTACTGGTTTGATTTCACTTGTCAAATTCACTTCATCCATTGGGATAAGTTTAGCGATTACATCACCAAGCTCTAAACCACGAGCCGTTTCTACTACCACTTTATCATCAAAGGTATAAAAGTCTTCATTAGTCCCAAAAGTATAAGCCTTTTTTATCCCTTTAAATCGAATGATACATGCATATTTATATGCTTCTTTAATGATTTCATCCATTGCATGTTCTCCTTTTTAAATCCCTCGATTTAATGCAAACAACATTTGATCTATCAAGAGATTCATGTTTGCATTTGTTTGTATTTTGTCCTTGCCTTCATTAAAAATGGTCATGGCGCTTAAACTTATGCGAAAAAGTTTTTTATTTTCTATCGCTTCATCCCACCAATCAATACCATGTTTGTATTGATAAGCACAATCCTTAAAGAAAATATAAGCAATTTGACAAAATAAATCAACGACTTGTTTCACATCTTTGGCTTTATAACTAAACCCTTCTTTTTGTAAGTATATATTTGCTTCAAGTAAATTTTTTGCCGCTTTTGTTATGAACTCTCTAAATGTTTCTTTCGCCTTAACAAATGATTCATGATCAACTAACTCTTTGGCGCTATTGACATCAGAAACAATGTGAGAAACAAGATATCGATCAAGTTTGTCTTCAATCTCATCTATAAGCAATGGTTCAAGTTGACTTACACCTTGTGATAGAAATGGAATCACTTGTACCCTTGATAAGATTGTCGGTAATAATTGATCAGGGTTCTCACTGGTAAGAATCGCCAACATATCCGATGATGAGGGTTCTTCTAAAAATTTCAGTAAACTATTCAATGCCTCTGTGGTTGCATTTTCTACTTGATGAATAATATAAACCTTTTTTCCTGATTGTTCTAAGCTGGTTTGCATAAACCGTGATTGTAATTCAATTACCTCGTCTTTTTTAATATTGCGATTTGCACCATCAATCAAAATTAGATCAGCAAAACTACCTTCTTTAATTCTTCTGCAATCATTGCATGTTTCACACGCAAAAACATTTACTTTATTAGTGCATACCATCGTCTGTGCTAATAGGATCGCAGCTTCTTTAGTTAATGAACCTTTTGACCCACTAAATAGATAAGCATGACTCAGTTGATGCTTTTTCAATGAATTTTCAAGTATTTGAATTGCAACAGGTTGCACTTTCTTTAATTCACTGTAAAACATGGATCACCTAATCCTTTTCTTAATGATGTTAACAGCTTCATCAACAATATCATGAACTTGTCGATCAGCATTAACAACAACGTATCGATCTTTAAATTCCTCTTTAAGCTGCTCATATCCTTTGGCAACTAATAGATGGAACTTCTCCTCTTCTCTGTCTAATCTATCACGATAATGTCTATCCGCAATGCGACTTAGTCCTTTAACTGGATCAATATCGAGAAAAATTGTTAAATCTGGGTATTTCCCTTCAATTGCAAATTCATTGATTGATCGCACTTGATCAATACCAATTTCTCTACCCACACCTTGATAAGCTAATGAACTATCAACAAAACGATCACAAATAACAATCTTATGATCATTTAGTGCAGGCAAAATCTTTTCAACAAGATGTTGTCTTCGAGAAGCTGCATACAACAATGCCTCTGTCTTTTTATCCATGGCTGTATTTTTTGGATCTAAGATTATTTGTCTTATCTTTTCTGCGATCTCAATGCCACCAGGCTCTCGAGTATATATAACATCAAACCCTTCGGTTTTTAATTGCTGATAAACATTCATACTAATTGTCGTCTTGCCGCTACCATCTGGCCCTTCAAAAGTAATAAACCATCCACGATTCATAGATAACTCCTTCTTGAGTCATTATATCATGATAGTTCATTTTTCTCTTGCTTAATTTTACTGATCATTCACAAAATAGCGTATAATAAAAACGAGGTGACCAATGAAGATAATCGAAAAAACACTATCTAAATCAACAAAATATCAAGGTCGTATCATCAACGTCCGTGTTGATCAGATTGAGGTTAATCAAGAAATACGTACACGTGAGATTGTTGAGCATCCAGGTGGCGTTTGTATATTGGCAATCAATCATAAAAATGAAGTTTTAGTTGTCGAGCAATACCGATATGGCGCACAACGCTTTTTACTTGAACTACCTGCTGGTAAGAAAGAAATAAATGAAGATCCTTTACTGACTGCCAAAAGAGAGTTACTAGAAGAAACTGGATTTAAAGCTGCTACATGGGAATCTTTTGGCGTTTTTTATCCTTCTCCTGCTTACTTAGATGAAGTCATACATCTTTACATCGCAACTGATTTAGAAGCAAAAAGTCAACAATTAGATGAAGGAGAGTACTTGGATACTTTCTTTTTACCATTAGATAAGCTAGAACAAATGATAATGGATCATGAAATTATCGATGGAAAAACAATCGCTTGTGTTTTAAAATACTGTTTTAAGCGAAATAAATGAGTTCTTGTCAAGATTTGATATAATATGAACAAGGAGAATCATTATGAGCAGAATCAAAGCATTAAGAATTGTTAACCTATTACTCATTATCGTGTTCTTTTTTATTGGTTCAAGTGGTTTGCTTTACTGGGCTGAGTGGTTGAACATTCCCTACTCAACATTTAGTTTTGTTCATCCTCTCACAGGTCTTGCACTTGTGATACTTGTTTTGATCCATTTGGTATTGAATTTCAATTGGATCAAAGCAAATTACTTAAAAAAGCGGAAATAATAATCCGCTTTTAGTTTGTTTTATTGGAAGGTAAATTAATCAATACCGATAAAGTAAGGATTCCTAGAATTATTAAAATCACAATATTTTGCAACAATGATGGTAGTGGTAGTGTATAGAATAACCCATAAGCCTCTAGCACGCCATCAAATATGATTGGATATACTGTCCAAAGTAATAGTTGGATGATTAAAAGTACTAAAAAGGCAAACATCAAATATTGATTAGTTCGAATCTTATTGTGGACCCATGGTTTTATCCCAACTTGTCTTAATAAACGATCATCTTCCTGGTTTTCCATTTGATTGATAAATGAATACGCAAAGATATTGATAATGAATACAAAGAGCAATAATCCACTTATAAATATGATGAAATAGAATATTTCCCTTTGATTTTCTAGATTTGCTTCATTAAGCAGATGGTTGACATCTTCTTTTGAAATGTAGTTCATTTCTCGTTCATCCATTTTTGCTTCTAAGGCTAAGACATCCACACCTTCTTCAAGTTGCAGGATATACATTTCCATTTTTGGAACACCAATATCAATCATTTGTCTGTATCTATAAACAAAGGTTACCCATCCGTTATCGATTAGTGTGTTCACTGTTCCTGAGATTGTTGCTGCGGTTTCTCTACTTTGAGACATACCAAATGTATGAGGCATCGTATAAAATAAATAACCTCGCTCTGGATTTTTATATCTTGTTAGGTTTTCATCTGTGTAAACATACCCATCTGTAATATCCATATGCTTTCTTGATGCAGCGGTGAATCGATATGCTGATCTATTCTCGAAAAATGTCGGACTCAGATCTGGTGGAGTTTGTCCTTCTACAATTGGAACAAAAGGCTCCATATCAGAATAAAACACAAGTACATTTGACTTATAGTACGTACGGATATACTCTGAATAATTAATCTGAATAAAATACAGACCTGATGTTTTATCTATCATCGTTTGTGCTTTTGAAAAAGATTGAGTCATTTCAAAATCATCAAAGACAGCATCTGAAATTAAATAGTCAAAATTTATTCCTAGTGTGTCTTCATTATAAATTCTTGTCATTTGAAAATAGACAAATCCATTTGTAATTAATGTAAACAATAGCACTGATGTGATGATGGTTGTTGAACTAAAGAAACCAATATGTGCAAACATAGATTTAAATGCAACCACCACAGGCATCCATGGTTTATTGCTGATTGGATTTTGTATGAAGTACTTTTGCTTTGTTTTTATACTACTTAATGAAGTTGAAATGGTCTTTTTTATCTGCAGATAATAAACTCCATAAATAAATAAGAAGTATAACATTGATCCAATAAAAGTAATCAGTAATATCATTCTGTTAATATCGAACACATTTACAAGCGATCGATCATTTCTAAACCAAGTATAAATGCTTCCGTTAATAATAACCAACAGAACAAGTGCAACTAAAAATACAACACCTAGTCTTACTAAAAAGACTTTGATGATGTTTTTATCCTGGACACCAATAATACTTAGAAGACCAATGTTCTTTGAGTTTTGTATGAGTTGTCGTTTTATGTATGTGAGAAAACTATACGCTGTGGCTACCATAAAGCTCAATAGTCCAATTAGACTAAGATGCTTATATAACTGCTCATTTGTTGATAGATAATCTGTAATTTCATATAAGGGGAGCATTCTCTCATTTTCTGAATCAAATCCATGGGTATCAAGGATGAATTTAACCATGTTTGATTCATTGACACGCAAATAGTCAGCAAATCTTGTTTGTATGACAACCTTTCCAAATTCGGATGATTCTTGAGCGAGATTTTGTATGGTTTGAAAATTGCCTAATGCTACTGAAACAAAAGGATAATCAAACAGTGGTATGTCTTTTAATCCTTTATCACTAACATAAGCATCATTAAAG
>CAYGIY010000100.1:0-5245 GCA_964350055.1 uncultured Erysipelothrix sp. | reverse complement strand
TCATAGGGTCGTGTATAATAATATTTGCGTTTATTATCATTAATATCCAAGTTTACACTTACTAAACACAGGAGGCAATTATGAACATCGGACAACGAATCAAACGATTGCGAATCAAGAATGGGTTAACACTAGAAGAATTGGCAAGTCGCTGCGAGTTAACCAAAGGATTTATCTCACAACTTGAACGTGATCTTACATCACCTTCAATAGCAACGCTTCTTGATATAACAGAAGCATTAGGCATTAGTATGGGAGATTTCTTTGTCGAAGAAGAAGATGAGAAAATTGTATTCTCACAAGATGATTTCTTTGTTGATGAAAAAGAAGATGTTCTAATTCAGTGGATTGTTCCAAATGCTCAGAAAAACGAAATGGAACCGATAGAAATCCATCTCAAGCCGCAAGCCAAGTCTTTTGTCATCAGTCCTCATGAAGGTGAAGAATTTGGTTATGTCTTAACAGGTCGCATAGTATTAGTTGATGGAACGCGACGTTTCTCAATCAAGAAAGGGCAAACCTTTTATATTAAGGGATCAAATGATCATTATATTGAAAATACAAGTCAAAATTTAGCAAAAATTTTATGGGTTTGCACACCACCAATATTTTAGGAGGAAACGATGCGTAATCTAATTTCATTTAAAAACATTGTCAAAGAGTTTGATGGTCAGTTTGTTTTAAAAGGAATAAATCTGGACATTTACGAAAATGAGTTCGTGACCCTTTTAGGACCATCTGGTTGTGGTAAAACAACACTTCTTAGAATTCTGGGTGGCTTTATTGAACAAACAGAAGGAAATGTATATTTCGATGGCATTGAGATAAGTTCGATTCCTCCATATAAGAGAGAAATCAACACAATCTTCCAACGTTATGCATTATTTCCACACATGAATGTTTATGATAACATTGCATTTGGCTTAAGAATTAAGAAACAATCAAAGGAAATTATTGACCAAAAAGTTACAAGAATGCTTAAACTTGTTGGCTTAATTGGATATGAAAACAGAGCTGTGACATTGTTATCGGGTGGACAGCAACAACGTGTTGCCATTGCGCGCGCACTAGTGAATGAACCAATGGTGCTATTACTTGATGAACCTTTAGGTGCGCTTGATTTAAAACTTAGAAAAGAAATGCAACTTGAGCTTAAAAAGATTCAAAAAGAAGTTGGAATTACATTTATCTATGTTACTCATGATCAGGAAGAAGCACTGACCATGTCAGATAAAATCGTGGTAATCAATGAAGGTGAAATCCAACAGATAGGAAATCCAACAGATATTTATAATGAACCAGAAAACCGGTTTGTTGCAGACTTTATTGGTGAGAGTAACATTGTAAATGGAGTGATGAATGAAGATTATCTTGTTACATTTGATGATAGTCAATTCAAGTGTGTCGACTATGGATTTGATGATAATGAAGAAGTTGATATTGTCATCAGACCTGAAGATATCGATATAGTTTCTGTAGAAGATGGTAGATTAACAGGAAAGGTTATTTCAAGTTTATTCAAGGGAGTTCATTATGAAATAATCGTTGAAACAAGCTACCGTCAATACATAATTCACACAACAGATAATGTATCGATTAGTCAAGAGGTAGGACTGTCTTTTTATCCAGAAGATATTCATGTTATGTCTAAAATAGGAGCGTATTAATATGAGAATATATTCGCACTTTATTAGACCTTATATGGTTTGGTTGGCATTTTTCATTGTAATTCCACTTGTATTGATTATGTTTTATGCGTTTACAACTGAAGGCAATGAAGTTCTTGCTTTTCGGTTCACGTTGAATAATTTTATTCGTTTCTTTGATCCAATATTTGTAAGAGTATTAATCAAATCCATGCAAATAGCCTTTGTTACAACGATTATCTCAATCATCATTGGTTATCCAATCGCATATTTTATTTCCATAGCAAATGAAAAGTCACAGACATTACTCATTTTGTTAGTGACGATGCCAATGTGGATTAACATGCTTGTCAGAACCTATGCTTGGATTGGAATACTAGCTGATTATGGACTAATTAACACATTCTTAGGGTGGTTTAATATTGGTCCGCTTAATATGATGTATACAGATTTTGCAGTTACTCTTGGCATGGTGTATAACTTCTTGCCATTTATGATTCTTTCTATCTATACTGTGTTAGCAAAGATGGATAAAGCACTGATTCATGCAAGTTATGATTTAGGTGCTAATCGATTACAAACATTTTTAAAAATCGTCTTACCTTTATCGATTCCTGGAATCATTGCTGGAATCACACTTGTATTTTTACCTGCTGTCTCAACATTTGTCATACCAAAATTTCTTGGTGGCGGTAATTATGTTCTTATAGGAAACCTTATCGAAACTCAATTCATCACAGTAGGTGAGTGGAATTTTGGAAGTGCTATCTCATTGATTATGGCAATGATTATTATGCTGTCGATGATTGCTGCTAAGAAATTTGATAAGGATGTAGAAGAGGAAAAACAGTTGCAAAGTGAGGTTCGCTCATGGTAGGTATCAAACAACATCGATGGCTGCCAATTGTAATCATTGGCTTGACACTGCTATTCTTTTATTTACCAATTATTATCTTGATGATTTTCTCATTTAATGACTCAAGATCATTGACGAGCTGGTCTGGATTTTCATTACAATGGTATAAGCAGTTATTTGAAAGTCGTGAAGCTGTTAGTGCCGTAACAACAACAATCACGATTGCAGTTATCTCAACATTAATTTCCACTTTTGTCGGGACAATCACGGCTATTGGGCTTTCAAAAAGTAGAAAAATTGTTAAAGAACTTGTATTATCACTTAACAATTTTCCAATCATGAATCCAGAAATTGTGACGGCGATTGGACTAATGCTATTATTTTCCGCATTTGCAATTCAACGAGGATTCACGACAATGCTACTGGCACATATTAGTTTCAGTATCCCGTATGTCATTTTAACGATACTTCCGAAATTAAGATCACTTGATCCTAATTTAGCAGAGGCAGCGATGGATTTAGGAGCAACACCATGGCAAGCACTAACTAAAGTCATTGTTCCTCAAATTGCACCTGGTATATTAGCGGGAGCACTTATTGCATTCACCATGTCCTTTGATGATTTTGTGATTTCATATTTTGTCACTGGTGGAGGCGTCAAGAATATTTCAATACTCGTCTACACGATGTCTAAGCGCATCAATCCAACAATCAATGCACTATCAACTATTCTTGTTGTAATTATTACGATTGTGCTCATTGTTGTTAACGTTATACCACAAGCAAAAAAGAAAGAGAGGGTTTCAATCGAATGAAAAAACTATTATTTGCTTTATTAGGTTTAGGATTATTTTTAGGTGGATGTTCAGGTTCATCTAGCCAAGAGACACTACGTGTTTATAACTGGGGTGTGTACATTGACGAAACTGTCATAACAGAATTTGAAGAAATGTATGATGTGCGCGTGATTTATGAAAACTTCGAATCCAATGAGATGATGTATACTCAGTTGCAAAGTGGCGAAGTGTACGATGTGGTGATCCCTTCGGATTACATGATTGAACGTATGATTCAAGAAGGTATGCTTGCTCAATTAGATAAAAGCCTTCTAACAAACTATAGTAGTGTGATGGAGCATCTTAAAGGGTTGCCACATGATCCAACAGACAGTTATTCTGTTCCTTATTTTTGGGGCAATGTTGGATTAGTCTACAATGCAAATAACGTTGATGAAATTGATTTGATTTCACAAGGTTGGAATATTTTGCAAAATGAAAAATATGCAGGTCGTATCTTTATGTATGATTCTGAGCGTGACTCATTTATGGTTGCATTAAAGGCACTTGGCTACTCAACAAATACAGCAAATGAAGCTGAACTTCAAGCAGCTTATGATTGGTTGGTTGAAGTCAACAATACAATGAATCCAGTATATGTTACAGATGAAGTGATTGACCAAATGATCAATGGTACCAAAGACATCGCCGTGATGTACTCAGGTGATGCTGTTTATGTTGAAATGGAAAATGAAGACATGGCATTTTATGTCCCTAACCAAGGAACTAACATTTGGGTTGATGCAATGGTAATTCCAGCAAATGCAAGAAATTCAAAATTAGCTCATCAATGGATTGATTTCATGCTAGAATATGATGTTGCACTTGCCAATACCTATGAGGTAGCATACACAACACCAATTCAAGCAGTTTTTGATGATGTTACAGCAGAAGGTGAAGAATTTGAGGACTATTTGGGCTCTTATGTTCCTCGTCTTAATTATGAATTAGATGAAACATTTAGACACAATGCAGATACAAAACGAATTATGTCAGACTTGTGGATTCGTGTGAAAGCACAGTAAATATTGCATATTAAATCAAACGGAGCAAATGCTCCGTTTTACTTTTGTTTAGCGTCATTTTTGTGCCTTTTTTTATTGCATTTTAAAGTGGGCTTATGTATAATAGAAAAGCACAGCAGTAACGGTTCCTTAGCCAAGTGGTAAGGCAATAGACTGCAACTCTGTGATCATCGGTTCAAATCCGATAGGAACCTCCAATCTTTGTGGGGCTGTGGCGGAATAGGCAGACGCGACGGACTTAAAATCCGTTGATGGTAACATCGTGAGGGTTCAAGTCCCTCCAGCCCCACCATTTATTGTGTTTGATATTGCATCTAGGTGCAATTCATGTTATTATGTGCAAGCTGTGAATTGTAAATAGCACTGCGCCCATAGCTCAACTGGATAGAGCGTTTGACTACGGATCAAAAGGTTGTGGGTTCAACTCCTGCTGGGCGCGCCATTATTATTAAAAGTCGGGATGTAGCACAGCTTGGTAGTGCACTTGATTTGGGATCAAGGGGTCGCAGGTTCAAATCCTGTCATCCCGACCATTTGTTTAATTAGCCAAGGCGGGGTAGCTTAGCTGGCTAGAGCGTTCGGTTCATACCCGAAAGGTCGTGGGTTCGAGTCCCACTCCCGCTACCAATTGATTTTGTTGGGGCAATTGGACCCTTAGCTCAGTTGGTCAGAGCTGCCGGCTCATAACCGGTAGGTCGTAGGTTCGAGTCCTACAGGGTCCACCATCATTTTATGGAGGAATACCCAAGTGGTTTAAGGGACTGGTCTTGAAAACCAGCAGGTGCGCAAGCATGCGTGGGTTCGAATCCCACTTCCTCCGCCATGAAATTTATGTTATAATAATGTGGCGTCTATATGACAAGTTTATAGTTATCGCGGGGT
>CAYGIY010000099.1:0-5264 GCA_964350055.1 uncultured Erysipelothrix sp. | reverse complement strand
ATGAATTTTTAGTTTTTTTGCTTTTCTTCTTGATTTCTAATAGTTAATCTCCTTTCACGTAATATTAAGCAACGACTCATACACTTAATATATGTTCTTATTATATAGATTTTAATCCATTTAGTCGTATGTTGTCTAACTCATCTGCTGTTTAACAACCATTATATTAGCCAATGCTTCTTTAAAGAATGTTGAGTGTTTATCAGTTAGTTTCATGATTATCCTTATTTTGTTTTAATTGCTTTTTAATTGAGTAACATTCTTCCCATACATCATCACCGTAGTTACTTAGTATGGTAATCAAACAATCATTATTTCGATTATATTCACTGACAAATGATACCCCGGTATCATAACCTGTAACGTATGGCTGTTTTGCTGTGATCGATTCACCATTAAACCAAACGCCTAATCCATACAAATCATTTTGTTCTTGCTTGATATGGACTGTTAACATGTGTTCTGTCATTGTTTTACTTAATAGTTGATATGAAAGTAACGCTTTCCAAAAAGACTCTATATCTTGTGCTGTTGTATAAGCACCACCAGCACCTGATCCTTTAGCATCCACACTATAAATATTTGTGTAGTATTGCTTATAAGCTTCATCCCAAATATAATGATTTGCACATTGTTTTGGCAAACGATCCAACTCAAAGTATCCGGTTTGATGCATATTTGCTGTCATGAACACATTGTTTCTTAAATATTCATCAAATGGTTGCTGTGACACTATTTCAATGATTCGACCTAAAACAACATACCCCGTGTTATTGTATTGAAATTTCGTTCCTTTTTCATACATCATTGGTTTGTTTAAAAACATAATAAAAAGATCAACCGTTTTTCTGATGTTATAATTTGGAAAATCTTGCCATAAATCACTATAATTATCCATTACAGATTCATCAAAATAATCTGGAATACCCGATGTATGAGTTAATAATTGAAGAACAGTAATTTTTGGATCAATGTCGTTCCAATCAATGGGAATCAATTCTTCTAAAGTACTATTAAATTGAATTACCCCTTTTTCAATTAATTGCAAAATAGCAACAGCAACAAAGATTTTTCCAGCAGAAGCAGATGCAAAACGCGTTTTGTAAGTATTGGGTATTTCATTTACTAAATCTTGATAACCCGATGCATGTGTAAATATTGTCTTATGATTCAAACTAACTGAAACTACGCCTCTAAAACCATCGCTAATCTTAATTTTCATTTATATTCTCCTAACAATTCACCATCTAAAACCCACCTAATACTCTGATTAATACCCAGTCAAAAAGTGGCGCAAGCACAATGGCCACAACAAGTGTTGTGATAAATTGTTTTCTACTTTTATATACTAACACACTACTCACTAGTAAAATAACACCCTCTACAAAATATCGAAAGTCAACATACCAATAACCAAAACTAAACGCTTGTGAGATAAAAAAAGCCAACACAACAGATGCCATTACATTTGACAAGATGTTTTCCTCATTCATATGCCATACAAGCCATGCTAGTATTGGTGTAACATGAGTAATCAAAATCCAAAATATCATAACCTGTCTTGGGAAAAAACCTGATATATAAATAGTGACTGCATAATAACCCATCATCATACCGATAAAAAATCCATAAACAAAAAAAGCAGCATGCCATGCATTCTTGCTCTTTAAGGCAATAATAAATGCAATCAACGCCCATATCGCTAATCGAGAAAAGACATTACGTAAATCAAATAATTCAAGAAAACGATGCCAAATCTCGTCGTTATTCAAAGCAAGGTTATCTAAATACTTAGCAAATATCCCCATCAAACATCCAAAACTAAAATAAATGATAAACCCGAATAAAACATGACCAATCGCTTTATACTTAGTAAATCTTGTTTGGTTTGTGTGTTCCAACTTATTTTCTCCTATCTTCTAATAATAAGCTAATTTGGTGTGTCATTGTTTAGCTAGAGATTATTAAGCATAGTTTAATCCGTATGATTTCTCAGTTTGTCTTTTAATAAGCGAACTCCCATTACAGTTGCAGGAATGCCTTTATTAGGTGATAGATTAGATAACACTATCACGGCAGTGTTAGATTCTTTATGAAACCCAAAATAACTATTATAATCAGATGTCGCACCATTGTGCCATATGATATCGTCCAACTCATCGATCATCCAACCAAGTCCAACAGCATCGACTCGAATTCCCATTTTTATATTTCTTGATGATTGGTTGTTTACATTAGCTACTTTTTGATGACACATCGATAGATAGCCATCGTCATCTAACTGAACACTAACATATCGTACCATATCATCGATTGTTGAGATTAATCCTCCTGCAGCAATATAAGCATCCTCTTGTTTCCAATTCCAAAACTTTTGATCATTTTCATCATTAATATGGATAAACGTACTGTTTAATGCCAATGTATGAACAAGATAGTCTTCAAGTACATCAGTATATGCTTGTTTGTACTCTTTTTCTATTATTAAACCAGCAACTGCCATTCCAAAGTTAGAGTATCTAAAATCATAATTCTTATTCTCTAACTCTATACTGGCTATACGATTATTAATCATATGATTATCAATGTTGTAAAAATCATTACTGCGTTGAAAAAAGTTCACTAACATTGGAGACTCAAAGTAGTAATTCTTATACCCTGAGGTGTGTGATAGGATTTGTTTTAAAGTAGGATAATGTTGCTTCTTAGATGAATCAAACCAGATATCAATGGATTGATCCATGCTTATTTGATCTTGATATGCTAACTGACAAAGCAATGCTGATGTCATTGTTTTGGTGATTGAACCAATCTCATACAATGTTCCTTGATTGATTAGTGGTTTGCTATTTTCTCCATAAATTGAAATATCCACTTCATCGTTTTGGATGATTGCAACTGCAATTTGAGCATCTTGTTGGTTTTTGGTTGTATAGGCTAGCATTTCTTGAAAAGACATTTTAGGAATTAGACTCATTTGATAATTAATAAATACTGTAAACCCAACAAAAAAGACAGTAATAACAGTGATTACGATTAAGATATATTGCTTGATTTTCCTTTTATTTCGCTTGTCTCGCATGTGTTGTCCCTAACTATTTAAAGAAATTGCTTTCAAACATCTATTTAAGTACTTGAATTGTTTTGATGATTGCATTAAATGCTGCTCCATGTCCTAATCCACTCACTTGATTGATGGTTCCCGTAAAATATAGATTAGTCTCAGGATTATAAAAAGCAAATGCACCAGTTTGTCCCCAGAAACCATAGATTTCTTTGATTGGCTTAAATGGTGAAAGAAAGAATGGTACCCAAAGTTTTTCAAGACCTATTCCAAAGAAAAACTGACCTGGGAAAAAGATCATTCGCCAATTAATTTTTAACTCATTTAATGAAGCTACTGGAAAGAAAAATCCATTGAAAAATGCTTTTAGAAAGACCATACATTCTTTGGCAGTTGAAACAATACCACCTTCAGCAGTAATTGATGCAATGTAGTTTGGTGCGTATACTTTTTTATCATGATGATAAAAGAGAATCGGATTGTGGTTATCAATGTTTTGATATGCATATGTGTGTTGTAAGTTTAATGGCTTAAAGATAAATTCATTAAAAGCATCCCCTACCCAAAGACCCGTTACTTTTTCAATTATTGCACCCAACAATTGATAATTTGTATCAGAATAATTTACTTTCCCTTTTTGTCCTGGTATAAATTTTGGTTTAAGTGTTTTAACTTGTTCAATTACTTTTTCAAGTGTCCACGCTTTATCTTGCCCTGAAGCAATTTCATTTGCTGCTTTATTCTTTGCTTTTTCATAGTAAAAGTAGTCAGGTAATCCAGATGCATTACTTAATAAGTGTTCAATTGTTATTTCTTTAGTATAATCAACACCATTTAAAACATGCAGCTTGTCAGGTAGTATAAAATATTTTGTGTAAACGTACTGAATAGAAAAAGGAAGTCAAACCTTGTAGAATAATGTTGTTAGACAAATATCCAAGGAGACTTCCCATGAATCATTTTAGCACACAACTTTATAAAGCACTATCTCAAGGTTATTCATTAGATGAAATAATCTGTCAAGAAATTGAAACAACGGTCAATCATCTTCTAAAAACAGAACTTACAGTTTTCCTAGATTATGAGCGCTACGATCCAATTGGATACAATAGCGGTAATTCTAGAAATGGCAGTTATACTCGTCAATTCCAAACAAAGTATGGTGAGATTCAAGTGGAGATACCCAGAGATCGTAATGGTGAATTTACACAACAGACTGTTCCAGCATACAAACGTCGGAGTAATGATCTTGAAACAACTATTCTTCAACTATATTCCAAAGGAATTACTACTTCAGAAATCGCTGATTTAATTGAGAAAATGTATGGTCATGCTTACACCCCTCAAACGATTTCAAATATCACACAAGCAGTGGAAGAACATGTCGAAGCGTTTCATCAGAGAACTCTGAACAAACGTTACATCGTAGTTTATTGTGATGCCACCTATCTTAATGTCAGACGTGATAGTGTTTCTAAAGAAGCAGTGCATATCCTTGTAGGTATTACACAAGAAGGAATGAAAGAGGTTCTTGATTACCGTATCTTTCCTCAAGAATCCAGTGAGAATTATCGAGACATGCTTCAAGACATTCAATCTAGAGGTGCTCAAGAAATTCTACTGTTCGTCAGTGATGGACTCACAGGGTTTAAAGATGTCTGTGTGGAAGTCTATCCTAAAGCAATGCATCAATCTTGTTGGGTTCATGTTCAACGCAACATAGCGAGACTTGTAAGAGCGAAAGATCGAAAAGAAATATTGGATTTATTAAAGCCAGTATATCAAGCTAGTAATCCACTAGAAGCTGAAGAAGCATTGAATCATTTTAATTCGCAGATATCCCATCGATATCCGAAAGTCGTTAAGCTACTAAATCAGAATCAGAGTTTATTTAGCTTCATGATTTTCCCGAAATCAATTCAAAGAAGTTTATATACAACCAACTTACTCGAAGGAATGAACAAACAACTTAAACGTCAGACAAAACGGAAAGAACAATTTCCAAATGAAGCATCACTAGATCGGTTTGTATGTAATCAGATGATGGAATACAACCAACGATTTTCTAAGAGAATACACAAAGGCTTTGATTTAGTTCAAACAGAAATAGCTGAGATGTTTGATAACCAGTACGAATCTTAATTACCAGCTACTACAGTTCTACAATGTTTGGCGTTTACACATACTTATTGACACTACC
>CAYGIY010000098.1:0-5300 GCA_964350055.1 uncultured Erysipelothrix sp. | reverse complement strand
AGATATATCTGCAATGGAGGAAGATTACAATGAAAAAATTATTAATCTTAATTGTCGGATTGTTGGCATTAGGGATTAGTGCGTGTACCCCATCAAATGGTGGTCCAACGGTTCGTACGTACGAAATCGCTCTAATTACTGACGTTGGTACGATTGATGACAAATCGTTTAACCAAGGTGCATGGGAAGGTGTTAAAGCATATGCAGAAGACAATAATATTACTTACAAATATTATGCTCCTGCAAGACAAGATACCCAACAGTACATCAATGCAATCACTTTAGCTGTCGAAAACGGCGCTAAAATTATTGTTACTCCTGGATTCTTGTTTGAGCCTGCTATTTTCCAAGCTCAAGACTTGTTCCCAGAAGTAAAATTTGTTCTTCTTGATGGTTTCCCACAAGATGGAACATACACAGAATTTAGAATTGAAGACAATGTTCACTCAATCTTCTATGCTGAAGATCAAGTTGGATTCATCGCTGGTTATGCCGCTGTAATGGATGGCTACCGTAGCTTAGGATTCATGGGTGGAATGGCTGTACCAGCTGTTGTCCGTTTTGGATATGGTTTTGTTCAAGGTGCTGAATATGCAGCTGCTGAACTTGGTGTTGAAGTTACACTTCAGTATACATACTTAGGCGACTTTGAGCCAACTCCTGCTCACCAAACACGTGCTGCTGCATGGTTTGATTCAGGTGTTGAAGTTATCTTTGCTGCTGCTGGTGGCGCTGGTAATGCTGTAATGGCTGCTGCTGAAGCGGCTGGTGGTAAAGTTATTGGTGTTGATGTTGACCAAAAAGATGAATCAGCAACCATTATTACTTCTGCTATGAAAGAACTTGGTGGATCAGTTTACATGGCACTTGAAAACTTCTATGCTGATGAGTTTAAAGGTGGCGTTAGCGAAACTTTAGGAGTTAACGAAGATGGTGTTGGCTTACCTGATGATTTCTCACGTTTTAGCACATTTACAAAAGCTGATTATGATGCATTATTTGCGGCTTTAGTTGCAGATACAGATTCAATCCGCAGTAACATTCTAGGTGATCAAGATGTTGAAAAAGCAACTGAAATCCCAACAGAATTTGTTACAGTAAATCTTGTAGACTAATATAATTGAATTAGAAGACTGGAGCAATCCAGTCTTTTTTTTTGTTTTCATTGCTTTTATTTTCATGTATAATTACGTAAATGAAGGTTGGAGAGAGAAACATGGAATATGTAATTGAAATGATTGATATTACCAAAGAGTTTCCAGGAGTATTGGCCAATGATCATGTTTCACTGCAAGTAAAAAAAGGCGAGATTCATGCTTTGCTTGGTGAAAATGGGGCAGGAAAATCGACCTTGATGAGTATTTTGTTTGGTTTGTATAAACCCGATAAAGGTACCATTAAGATTCGAGGCGAACAACACGCCGTTTCAAGTCCAAATGATGCCAATGATCTTGGAATTGGTATGGTGCATCAACACTTTAAACTGGTACAAACATTTACCGTCCTTGAAAATATTGTGCTTGGGGTTGAAGATGTCGAAAAGGGCATGTTAAAACTATCAAAAGCAAGAAAACAAGTGATGGCACTATCTGAACAATATGGTCTAAAAATTGATCCAGATGCTTTTATTTACGATATTAGTGTCGGTCAACAGCAACGTGTTGAGATATTAAAAATGCTCTATCGTAAAAATGACATTCTCATTTTTGATGAGCCAACTGCGGTATTAACACCTCAAGAAATTGATGAGTTAATGAAAATTATGAAGCAACTGATTGCTGAGGGGAAATCAATTGTGTTTATTACGCATAAATTAAACGAGATAAAAGCGGTCGCTGATCGTGTGACAGTTTTAAGACAAGGACAGCAAATTGGAACTGTTGATGTTGCAAGCACAACCAAAGAAGAGATGTCAGAAATGATGGTTGGTCGTAAAATCGATTTTACTATTCATAAAGAACCATCTATTCCAAAAGAAACGATTTTGTCGGTACGTGATGTGACAGTCGCTAGCAAGCATGGTTCAAAACCAGCAGTAAATAACGTTAGTTTCGATGTAAAAGCGGGAGAAATCTTATGTTTGGCTGGAATTGAAGGCAATGGACAGTCTGAACTTATCTATGCTATTACCGGTCTAACATCCATCGAATCAGGTACCATCACATTAAATGGCAAAGACATGACTACTGGAACTATTTATGATCGTTATGCCTCTGGATTAGCACACATTCCAGAAGATCGACACAAACATGGGTTGGTGTTAGATTTTGATCTTGGTGAAAATTTAGTGTTGCAATCGTATCACAAACCACAATTTCAAAAAAATGGTTTCATTAAATTTAAAAATCGTTTGCAATATGCAAATAAACTCATTGAACAATATGACATAAGGGCAGGTCGAAATGCAAAAACAAGTGCTCGAAGTATGTCAGGAGGCAATCAGCAAAAAGCAATTGTGGCACGTGAAATTGAACGTGATCCAAATTTAATTATCGCTGTCACACCGACTCGTGGATTAGATGTTGGTGCTATTGAATATATTCACAAGCAACTGATTGCACAGCGTGATTTAAATAAAGCTGTACTACTGGTATCACTTGAACTTAATGAAGTTATGGAAGTAAGTGATCGCATTTTAGTCATGTATGAAGGGGAACTTGTTGGAGAAGCAAATCCAAAAGAAGTCACCCAACAAGAGTTGGGTCTTTATATGTCAGGTTCTAAAAGGGAAGAGGTGAAGATAAGTGATTAAATTACTGCGAAGTGATGCATTTAAAACAATAGCCGCTTCTTTTATTGCCATCTTTTTTGGACTTGTGATTGGCTATATTATTCTTTATATTACCAATCCTTATGATGCTTATTATGGCTTTATTACTGTTTTGTATGGTGGATTTAATAGCATCCCCCGTGGATTAGGTAGTGTTCTATATACCGCAACACCTATCATTTTAACGGGACTATCGGTTGGCTTTGCATTTAAGACGGGTTTGTTTAATATTGGCGCAAGTGGCCAGTTTATTATGGGAGCATTTGCTGCAATCTATGTCGGTATTCATTGGACATTCATTCCAACATCCATTCTTTGGATTGTTGCACTACTTGCTGCTATTGTTTTTGGTAGTTTATGGGCTGCTATCATCGGCTTATTAAAAGCATTTAGAAATGTCAATGAAGTTATTACTTCAATCATGCTCAATTATATTGGGGTATTTTTAGTCAACTTTTTGGTTGTTCGCAACGTTTATGATAGCACCAGAAATCAATCACTAACACCAACACTTGCTACCATCCCAAAAGCAGGATTTGATCGTTTGCTTGCTGGATCAGGAGCTAATGGTGGTATTTTGATTGCGATTGCTGTTGCAATCATCATTTATATCATCATTGATAAAACAACATTTGGCTATGAGCTAAAGGCAGTAGGTTATAATCGTGATGCAGCTAAGTATGCGGGAATCAATGAAAAACGAAATATTGTCTTTTCGATGATGATAGCAGGTGCTTTAGCTGGACTTGCTGGTGGTTTGGTGTATCTATCAGGAACAGGTGTTCATATTGAAGTTCTTGATCGTATTCCAATGGAAGGATTCAATGGGATTCCAGTCGCGCTACTTGCTTCAAGCAACCCCTTAGGGATTATCTTTAGTGGTTTATTTATTGCACACTTGAATATTGGTGGTTTTTATATGCAACGTTATGACTTTGTACCAGAGATTATTGATATGATGGTTGCGATTATTATATATTTTAGTGCTTTTGCACTGGCTTTTAGAGGTTTATTCGACAAACTATATCGCAAGTTGAAGGGAGATAAATCATGAGTACATTATACTTTCTAACTCAACAAACCATGTTTTACTCTATTCCATTACTTGTTGTCGCTTTAGGTGGAATGTACTCAGAGCGAAGTGGGGTTATCAACATTGCCCTTGAAGGGATTATGGTTACTGGCGCTTTTGTTGGTTTATTCTTTATGAACCGGATGCAAACACAAATCACAGGACAAACACTGCTTCTTCTTTCATTAGCAGTAGCTGCTTTAACCGGTACAATTTTTGCAATGTTTCATGCTTATGCATCTGTTTATCATAATGCAAACCAAGTCATTAGTGGAACAGCACTTAACTTGTTTGCTCCTGCATTTGCGATTTTTACAGCACGTATGATTATTGGCGTGCAGCAAGTTACATTTATTAACCAATATCGAATTCCAGCTGTTCCGATTCTATCAGAAATTCCTGTACTTGGACCCATGTTCTTTCGAAACACGTACATCACAACGTATATTGGCTTTGCTATTTTATTAATTGCAGCCTTCTTCCTATTAAAAACACGCTTTGGATTACGCTTGCGTGCTTGTGGTGAACATCCTCAAGCAGCAGATGCTGCCGGAGTCAAAGTACGCCGTATGCGTCTTGCAGGTGTGATGATTTCCGGTGCATTAGCAGGAATGGGTGGCCTTATTTTAATGGTACCTGTAACAACTGCATTTAATGGTACTGTATCTGGATTTGGGTTTTTAGCACTAGCCGTACTTATTTTTGGTCAATGGCGACCACGTCGTATTTTATTTGCAGCCTTCTTCTTTGGATTAATGCAAACGATTGCTGCAGCTTATACGGGTATTCCAATCTTAGCTAATTTAGGCATACCTAGCAACGTATTTAAGAGTATACCATATGTTGCAACCATTATCGTTTTAACCTTTACCTCGAAGCGTTCTGCAGCTCCTGCAGCGTTAGGGGAACCATACGATGCTGGTAAACGTTAAACTTCAAAAAAAAAAAGGCTCTAAGTCAAATGTTGGGGTAACCCGATAAAATATCAAAGAGTTAAGCGTAAGATCCAGCGAAAGCTGGGTCTTTTGTTTTGGAAAAAGCTAGTAGTATCCTGGTTCTAAATCGCAAGAAATTTCTAAGTCCAAAGGCATTTCGTTTAATTACTTTAATCTTATTATTCGATCCTTCAGTCATTCCATTAGAGTATGGGTAATCAAAGGAATTAATAATGGCTGCTTTCCAGTTTTGATAGGCTCGTATGGTTGATTTAAATTCTTTAATTTTAGATTCTTTCGCTTTTTGAATCCATTGGTTTAACTCACTAAGTGCGTCTTGCTTGTTATGAATTTTTTGAACCATCCAAAGCATGTCTTCTTTGAGTTGATAAGCTTTCTTTAAATCAGGATAGAATTCCAGCATGCGATCTCGTTGTCTGATTTCATTGATAGTATCATTTACTATTAATTTATCAGATCGTTTTAATAAAATGAAACGACTCCTTTTGAAGTAGACTCGTAA